>JAGNBV010000005.1 GCA_018004645.1 Bacteroidales bacterium | reverse complement strand
CCATCATAATTTGCAGGTTTTTATGCTATAAAGGTACAAATTCCTGCAAATATAAATACAAAAAAATTACTACATGTTATTGACATTCAATTGTTTATAACTATTTTAAGGAGCGACTAATTATGATCGGGCTGGCGCGCTGCATAGCTATGGTTATCGTATGGAACGACCTTGCCAAAGGTGACACACAGTACGCTGCAGGACTTGTTGCGTTTAACTCTATCTTTCAGGTGTTGTTTTTCTCGGTATACGCCTACTTTTTCATTGCCGTATGGCCTGCTTGGTTTGGCATACCGACCAATGATGCCGTTGAAAACATCACCATCGGGCAAATAGCCAAAAGCGTGTTCATTTATCTCGGCATTCCTTTTATAGCCGGGTTTCTTACAAGATTTATACTGATAAGGATAAAAAGCAAAGAATGGTATCATACCCGGTTCATTCCTAAAATCAGCCCGCTTACCTTGATAGCCCTGCTTTTTACCATCATCGTCATGTTTTCGCTCAAAGGAGAATACATCATTAAGATACCGCTTGATGTTGTGCTGATAGCTATACCGCTGCTGGTGTATTTTATGATCATGTTCTTTGCCTCATTATACATGAGCAAAGGAATAGGCGCCACTTACGGACAGAGCGTTACACTTTCATTTACGGCTGCCAGCAATAATTTCGAGCTGGCCATTGCGGTAGCTATCGCGATTTTCGGCATGAATTCCGGCGAAGCATTTGCCGCTGTCATCGGGCCTCTGGTGGAAGTGCCGGTAATGATAGGTTTGGTGAATGTGGCTTTTTGGTTTAAGAAAAAATATTTTGCCTGATTTGTTAAGATCAAAAACATGTCATCTTCATTCAAGATAAATCAAGTATGTTTAAAGCACAAACAAATGCTATTATGAATGCCATGGTCGCCTGGTTTATCAATAATACTCAAAACTACGAACTTCAATATATGTAGTTTTATTGTTTTCTAAAAAAGTCTTTTTTGTCCAGTTGCCATAACTATCATAAACATAAATACTTTTTTTTACGCCATCCTGGCCTGATTCTTCCAAAATATTTCCTTTGTCGTCATAGTCATATCGTGTGGTACTGACAGGCTTGGCCGGTTTTTTTCCGTCTTCTGAATAATAATAATTCTCCACAAAATCATACTTATTAGAATATACCCAAGTGTACCAATACTTGGCAATACTATCCCTATTATATTCAACCTGTTCGATCATATTCCCATCCTGGTTGTATTTGTATTTTCGTGTAGAATATTTCTCTAAAAAACCATCATATTGCATTTCATAACTACGCTCAATAATATTATCCTTATCATCGTACCATCTTTTTTCAATTTTTTCAACCGTTTTTTTTTCAGGATTGGCATCAATAATCCATATCAAATTACCCTTGGAATCCCATTTCAAACTGGTAGAATCAGAAATTTTGCCATTCCAGTAATAATCATTGCGGCCTATTCTCTTTCCTGTATTATCAATTTGAAATGTTTTTATAATATGTTCAACACCTTGTTTATCTATACCGATGATTTTCACGAGGTGGCCATTTGCGTCGTAATCATATTTCTCATGCTTAGAAACCACACCGCTTTTGTCGTACCTAATATTTTCCAAATAATAGCCAGACTTATTAAATGTTTTTTTTCCGCTATCATAAAGAAATGTTTCAGATACAGTGGGTGTCTTGTTTGGCTCATTACTTTGATAGCTTTTTGTCGTCATGGATTTTACCTTACCTAATAGGCCTTCATTCTGAAGGTCGGTGGGTATTTTACATTGTGAAAAAACTGTTTGGCCGGTAAAAAAAAGGATATATAATGCGCTGAAAATAATTTTTGTTCTCATATGTTCACGTTTAAGATAATAACACAAAAATAGTATTTTTTTAATTAAAACAATCTTAAGAATTTATTATGAAAAAAAAGTGAAGTCAACCGCAATTGCCTCACGACGGTTATTATTTATCTGGGTTGTAATTCATCTCCGGTAAAGCTTTTATGTTTTATGAGGAAAACTGGCGCCAAATAGGTCCAGACGGTGACACCTTCATTTACTGCTGCCAGCAACAATTTCGAACTGGCTATTGCCGTTGCCATTGCAATTTTCGGCATGAACTCTGGCGAAGCATTTGCTGCCGTCATAGGGCCTTTAGTTGAAGTACCCGTGATGATAGGACTGGTAAACGTGGCTTTCTGGTTTAAGAGGAAGTATTTTGCTTAAATCAAAACTGTCTCGCATTAATTATTCTTTGAGAAGAATATTTATAGCAATATTCATTTCCCCAATCAGTTTAACCACATAAGTGCCGCCTGGCAGAGAACTAATGTCAACAACATTTATGCTGTGATTAAATTCTTTGACTATCACGCATTCTCCAACTAGTATTATAGACCTGCATAATAAATCTTTGATTTTCCCCAAAATCAACTGTGATTATGTTTTTCTCAGGGTTTGGGGTTATTTTACATTCTCCGGCATCTTTTATAATTTCAATGCCGTTATTGCCATCCTTCATACAGCGTATGCTTACTCCATATTTCTTTGAAACGGGATCATGCTCAACTCCCGGGCTTAAATACCACATATATAATCCCCAGGCGTTGGAAGAATTGTATGAAGTGGACGTCCACCAGAGGCCGTTTTCGCGGATAAATTGAAAATTACCGGTATTAGTGCGACCACCACCCGGAAGTCCCGTAAAACCACTGCTGTTTGTTGCCGAAGTGTTTGGACCAGCCCAATGAATCGTGTCCGCTTCTTTCATTTTGCCTCCTGCTACCATTGCTCCTCCAAGAAAAGTTTCAGCAGCCTGCCATTCAGCATTTGACGCCACATGCCAGCCTACAGGACAAACATCAGGATTATCAGCAACATACCAATTGTATAAAGGCCCATACACTGAATCGTATGCTGATGAATCGTTGTTGTAATAACATCTTCCCCATGACGAAAGGTTCGCCCATGCTGTGCTGTCGGCGACATTGGGTATCAGAAATCCAGTATTATCATGCGTAGTTCTCAGGTTTTGTTTTAACCAAACCTGATTGCCTATCACCACCGTGTCATAAACATTACCGTCATAATCAGTGACGGTTTGGCCTTGAGTCCTTAATACAAAAGATACAAGTACCGCTAAAAGAATAATTATTGTTTTCATAATTGCACGGTTTAAATTTTTGTTTTATTATATATAAAATGGACATGTTCTTATGAAAAATTGTTTTATTTCTATGGTTGTTATTCATTTTTGTTTGATGAGTAATACTCCATTTAAAATCATTTTACATGTATCTCCATCCTGAAATGGGTTTTTATTTATATGGTATTCTCGTGCAAGGACCGTCGGTTGATGGATAATAAGTATACTGTCACCTCTAAAATTGACAAACATATTTTTTGCATATTCAGGCGTGACTCCTATGTTCAAAGTGTCGTTATATGGGTTTCCAGTATATCGGTTGTTTGTAACATCAGCAGTACCCTGCGATTTGATATCTATTATAAATCCGTTTTGTGCAACCCATAAACCAATAAAAGCTTTTTTATCTTCCGGAATCGGCTTCGGTTTTTTAAATGAAATGCACGAGGTGATCACACAAAAAAAAACGTCAACAGCAGTATAAAATATTTTTTGAAAATTTTTAGTTTCATTTTAAGTTCAATTATTTGAGTTAATAAAATATTTTTTTATTTGAGTATAACGATCCGGTTCTGCTACATGGCGAGTCAAATGAAGAGGTAACAGCCAACTCGCAGAGACAACACATACTGATGTCCTGCCCGCCCGAACGACAAAGTCGGAAAAGTTCAACTGTCCATCCATACATTTTTCACTCATGCAGAAATACAAAATCATATCCTGGCGCTCATTTTCAAAAAAGTCGTACAATGCATTATCACCCATTGCTTTTCCTGGTTTTAAATTTAAAATGATAAACCAAATATAGTATGCCATGGAGTAAAATAGTTATGCCAAAAACAAACCATGGCCCTGTATTATAAAAATCAAAATAAAACACCGAACCGAGAATCACAATAATATACCATACAAGGAATAGTATCCCTGCAATCAATTCCTTCCTGTATGACAAGGCAACTCCGGCAATAAAAAGTACTAATAATACAGGGAATAAAATGGATGGCATACTGAGATAATCTGAGTTTTTACCATGTATAAGATCACTAACAGCAACTAATAAATACAGAATTGCATAGTTATACAAAAAAAGCTGAAGTGTATTTTTCCAGTCTTTTTGAGTGCCTGGTGCGTAATTACAATACTTCAGGCAGAATTTTCTGTTCAGGAATACACCAATCACAAGAACGGGCACTGCAAGAAGCATCGCCATGTCTGCATCGGGCCAGAAAAACAACCCCAGTGCCCAAATCAGCACAACCCATGCCTGAAGCAGGTAGCCCCCTATCTTTTCGTTGAACCATGAAATTATAAACCCACATAAAAAGAAAAGAAATGCAATGAGAACTGTCATATCCTCCGAATTTGAAAGCGACATTTCTCCGGTAAAAAAAGGAATAATGAAGCCAATAAAATACAGAACTCCATATATGGCTGTAATAATTTGAAGTATTTTGTTTCTGATCGTATTCATATTTCTGGTTTTTAATTCATAATCAATTTGTAACATTAAATTTAAGGAATTTTTTCAATCAATTCAAGTAATTTAACTAATAAAATATTAAAAATTTATCTTCCTGTCAATGGATTGTTTTCAGTCAATTTTATGTCTGTTTATAATACGATAAAACGAACCGGATGTTTGTGCATGGAGATTGGTGAATGTGGTGTTTTGGATTAGGAAAAAGTATTATTCCGTCTTGGCAATTTTATAATAAATACGTACATTTGAAGTGTACATTTTAAAGAAATAATAAACCTCAACTAATGACAAATACACGCCATGCGCCTCTTTGAAAAACTACAGAAAGCCACCAGCAAACCGACTGTCGGGGTGACTGGCCACAGCATTGGCATTGCGCGCAGTCACCCCGACAGTAACAATAATGAATGACTTGTAAACATCAAATTAAATTATAACAATGAAATCTTACCGTAAAGAACTCTGGTTCAACACCGAAAAACGTTATCAATTTATTCACATCACACCGGATGTGCAGCAGGCTGTACGCGAGAGCGGCATAAAAGAAGGCCTCTGCCTGGTAAATGCCATGCATATCACCTCCAGCGTGTTTATCAACGATAACGAATCCGGCCTGCATAAAGATTACCTGGAATGGCTCGAAAAACTGGCGCCATACAGCCGCGATGGTTACCACCATAATGTCGGCGAAGATAATGGAGATGCCCATTTAAAACGTCAGGTAATGGGTCGCGAAGTTGTTGTTGCTATAACAAATGGACAATTAGACTTTGGCCCATGGGAAGCCATCTTCTACGGCGAATTCGACGGGAGAAGACGAAAAAGGGTATTGATAAAGATTATTGGAGAATAGGAGCAGGAAGTAGAAGAAAGTTGAAAGTTGAAAGTTGAAAGTTGAAAGTGGGAAGTGGGAAGTTAGTTCTTTGTATTGTGCTCCTTGTTACTTGCTACTTGCTACTTACAACTTGCTACTTATAGTCAAATAGAAAAAACTGAAAAGAAAAAGTATAAAAACCTAACCACCTAACAGACTAATCCCCTAATCGCTTATCTTTCAGTTATCCCTCAGCACATACTCATCATATTCCAGTTCAAAACGTAGTTTATGCCTTGATTCTTCCTGGGCCAGCGATAAAAACAAGGATTTCATTTCGGTATTGGCAGCTCTCTCCGATAATGCCATATAGAGCTTAAAGGCTGCTTTTTCTTTTTTCATGGCAACTACCAGCGCATCGGAATACATCATTTCGCTTGAAACATTTACACGGGCAATATAATCAGCCACTTTCATGTCTAAGACTTTTTCTTTGCTTGACTCCAGAACGCCGGTTTGTTTTACATCCAGTAACCGGGCTTTATGAGCCATTTCTTCCTGAGCAAATTCCTCAAAAACGGTTTTCATCTGAGAATTTGTAGTACTATCTGCCAGTTTAGTGTAAAACTCAACGGCCTCTTGTTCTGCAGTAATTGCAAAATCAAGTATTTCATCAACTGTTTTAAATTCTATCATAACATTATTGTTTTATATTATTACCATTCTATGCTATCCTCCATTCGAATATCATTCATATCCTCTTCATTAAGACCGTGCCAGGTGCATCCTTTTCTGGAACAGATATAAAAATCTATCATCTTTGTGCGTGCGCTGACAATGATTTTTGCAATAGCGGTGCCACAACGGTCACATTTTTTGTTTTCCACCAGCAAACTTTTATCACAATGAAAACAACGGACATCGCCAAGTATTTCTTCCTCCGGCAGAAAAACCGTAGATTTTGAAGAAAAAACATTTAGGTAAGGGCTTAAAAAAATATAACCCGGGTTCACTCCTTTGCGTATGACTTTTAGTTTCAACATATCGTCTTCTATCAGAGATTTTCGGCAATGCGGACAATAAGCCCTTAAAAAAGAGCCATTCCTGATGATCTCTTTATGGTCATCAGTATCCTCTGCGGGATGCTGTTCCTTACGCAAATGTATGTGCTCAGGAGTGGCATTATACACTTTTATCCCATATTCCTCATAAAATCTTTTTAACGCATCGGCCAGGTCATTAAATTCCACATTATGATTCTGGCATCCTTTCCGCGAACAAAAACTGACCTTCCCTCCCATTTTCAGAATTAGCGGCACCATAGGCGCTCCGCAGAGTTCACAAGCATCATTTTTACTTAGTTTTCCTGTGCAATGCGGACAACTAAACGTAACCACTTCCTGGTCACCGAAGATAACATCGGTAATGTAATTATAACTGCCGTAAATACTGCTCATAATCATTATCCCCCTTCCCTGTTCAGCTTCTACTGCCATTTTAATTCCAGGCTCATTATCCACCTTGTGCTCCTTATCCATCAATGATTTTCCGCACAAAGGGCATTTTACCGATAGCGAAATAAAATTTATCATAGTGTTACTATTTATAAATTACTGATTACCAAATAATTCAATTTTTCACTTTATTAGAAAAATCTTCATCAAAGATTTTTATCAAAACATCACATCCATAGGCAAAAAGTTTTTCCCCTGCACCCGCAGTGCATGAAAATGCCAGGGTACCATCAGGCTTTCCGGGCAGCAGGCTGAATGCTTCCATCATAATATCTACCGTATCGGTTGCCTGCTCTTCACCGAATTTTTTGTTCAGGTTTATTAACTGTTGTATTGAATTATGAGCCGGGGTGTTACTCATAACCGGGGCCGCATCAAACTTTTGAAGAACCTTGCCGGTATTGGAGAAACTGCCGCCTGTTTCGGAAGGAAATGAAGCCGGAAGTATCAGGCTGGCTTCCTTTGCAGTTTCGGTCATAAAATAATCCTGCACCACAACAAAAGACGCGTTGGCAAACCACTTTTTCACCTCTTCCTTATCATAGGCACAACCCACAGGGTCTTCCCCAAAAACAAAAATATTCTTCAGCTTGTGCAGTTGCAAAAGCTCATAAATACTGCCCGCTGATGTATCAGGCATCTTCGGAAGTTGCCATTTTTCCATTATCTGCGACTGATATTCCTGCGAATTTACCGGCACAGAGCCTACGCCATAATTAGGGCTGATACCCATATCAAACAAGCCCTGCGAATTATTTTTTTCTTTTAAGCAAATAATTCCGCTGGCATTTTTACCTAATTTGCCGGTTAACAAAGCCAGATTTCTCACTTCGGCACAGGCCGCAGCGCTTACTTCTTTTTCAGAAATTATGAGCACAGCATTCATTTGTTCATTGAAACTGTCGCCAAAAGATTCGATCAGGGATGCGTCACCGCAAGCCCTGGCTACCAGAGTACGATAATCTTCGCTCATCAGCTCCTGTCTGAACTTATCAAAGTCTGTGCAGTTATCATTGACGAACATCATGTTCTGCTTGCCTGATTTGACAAGGTAATGATTTACTGCCCGTATAAATGAATAATAATCATTGATTCTGATGGTTTCATCCACTTTATGCCCCATGACGCTGCAGGCATTTACAGTAATATTGATTACGGGCATTTTGTTATTCAGGTGCTGTTGATTTATCGCAAATCCCAAAACGGCATTATCGCGGCTGATTTCGGATCCCATCAACCATATTTTTGAGGCCTGTACAAGGGCTTCAAAAGGAACGTTTTTGTCCGCCATTTTTCTCAGGCCGTCTTCCCTGCCCAAATAATGAAAACTGGCTATATTATTGACAGAGGCGCCTTTCCTGGCCAATTTCTGTATCAGGAACATTTCTTCGTTGGTTAGGCGGGCACCGGCAAAGAAAGCATTTTCAACCGCTTGCACACTTTTTATTTTTTCTGCTATAATGCTGTAGGCCTGGTCAAAATCAATTTCTTTAAATTGTCCCGACACTTTCAGCAAAGGCTTTGTCAGTCGCTGGTTGTCGTTATAATATTTGTACCCAAACCGGGCATAACGGCAGATATTTCCAGAGGCATTAGCCGTCCCGTTGACTCCTTTGACCTTTATCACATAAGAATTTTTATGATGAACCTCCATGGCACATCCCAACGAACAGTAATTGCAGACAGTTTGAAATGATTCTGTTTTAAACGGTCCTGGCTTGAAAGGAACATTTTCGGTAATGGCGCCGGTAGGGCAGGTTGATATGCACATTCCACACGATTCACACAGTGTTTCCAACAGCGGGGCGCCCATTTCAGGAGCTACAAATGTTTTAAATCCCCTGTTCACAAGTCCCAGGGCTGCAGCACCTACCACATCATGGCATATCCGCACACAACGGGAACACAGGATACATTTGTTGTTATCAATCTCAATAAAAGGATGCCTGAAGTCCACCTGAAACTCATTAAAACCCCCTTCAAATTTTTTCTGGTCGGCTCCGTATTCAGTAGCATATTTTTTGAGTTTACATTCGTAGTATGCCGTACATCCGCACTCAAAACAACGCTGCGCCTCCTGCCATGCGACATTTTCATTTTCATAACCGAGTTCCACTTCGTTGAAATTTATTCTCTGACCAGGGTCTATTGTAGGCATTTCCTGACGCAACTGTTTTTCATACTTCGAGGCATAATCTTCCGGTACCTGTTTTTTGAAATTTTCGCGTTTACTAAGAAACTCTTGGTTCTCCGGACGGATAACCTGACCGGAAAGAAACAGATGACAGCTTCGCGCGGCGGTACGAGCCTGGGCCACTGCCTGAATAATGGTAGCCGGCCCTGTAACACCATCACCGCAGGCAAAAACACTTTGTATGCCTGTTTGCAAAGTCAACGGATCAGCATCTATATCGCCCCATTTGGTAACTTTTAACTCGCCGGCATCCGTAGTGGCATTTACATCATCCAAAAATCCCACCATGGTTTTTTGTCCTATTGCCGCCAGGGCATAATCCATGGAAATATCAAATTCTGAACCCTGCACGGGAATAGGCCTTCTTCTGCCCGAGGCATCGGGTTCGCCCAGCTCCATTTTGATACAACTGATAGAGGCGATCCTGCCCTTGTCGTCTTTATTAACTTTTATGGGCGCTGTCAAAAACAAATACTCCACGCCTTCGAGTTTTGACTCATGAACCTCAATGGGGTTGGCAGGCATTTCTTTTTCGGTGCGGCGATAGATCACATAAACCTTTTCGGCGCCAAAACGTCGTGCCGTGCGGCAACAGTCCATCGCGGTGTTACCGCCTCCGATAACGCCGACGGTTTTACCCGAAAAATCAAATTTTTCTCCACTCAGTTCCATAGCTTTGAGAAAATCAACACCGCTAAACACATTGGCGGCATCATCACCTTCACAGCCTATATTGGTGCCAGCCTGGGAACCAACAGCAAGAATTACTGCATCATATTTATATTTCAGGACTTTATAACTCAGGTTTTCGCCTAATTTCTGGTTGTAGAAAATTTTCACACCCATTTCGGTGATGTTGTCGATTTCCTTTTGAAGCAGATCATTGGGAAGCCGGTATTCAGGTATGCCATAGCGCAGCCAGCCTCCGGCTTTGGGTGCGGCTTCATAAATATCCACCTGATGCCCTTCTTTCTGCAAAAAGAAAGCTGCTGATAGCCCTCCGGGGCCGGCGCCCACCACAGCCACCTTCTTACCTGTTGTCGGCTTTATTTCCGGTTTGTATTTATTTCCGGAACTCAGGTCAAAGTCAGAGGCAAAACGTTTCAGATAATCGATGCCCACACCATGGCCCTCGTCAAGCAGATTGCGGCGACACGCCACTTCGCACGGACGCACACACACACGCCCGCAAATAGCCGGCAAAGGGTTGGTTTCTTTTATTAAAGCAACGGCATCACTGTATTTTCCTTTTTCAATAAGGGCGATATATCCCTGCACATCGACACCGGCAGGGCATGCCTGCCGGCATGGTCCCATACAGTCGGCATAATGGTTGCTCAACAACAAATCCAGAGCTGTTTTCCGGGCTTTAAGAACTCTGGAGTTATGAGTATCAATACGCATGCCTTCATCTATCATGGTAGAACAGGCGGGTTTTAATCCAAGCATCCCATGCACCTCCACAACACATAAGTAACAGGAAGTATATGGTTCAAGGCGGTGATCGGTACATAAAGTAGGTATTTCCACTCCCAGTCGCTCCGACAGTTGAAGAATGGTTTCGCCTTTATAGCCCGCAACATTCTCTCCATTTAAGATTACATTCAGTTTTTCGCTCATGGTATTAGGTCTGTTTTCACTTTTTATTCATTAATCAAAATACACTTATAGCCTCAAATTTACATCTGCTATAACAATCCCCGCATTTGATACAAGCTTCCTGCCGGATGATGTGAGGCAGTTTCTTTTCCCCATCGATGGCCCCCACCGGGCATTTTCGCGCACATACGGTGCAGCCGGTGCATTTTTCGGGATCGATGGTATAAGTCAGCAGTTGTTTGCAGGCTTTGGCCGGGCATTTTTTATCGCGGATGTGGGCTTCATATTCGTTACGGAAATACTTCAAGGTGGTCAAGACCGGATTGGGCGCTGTCTGCCCCAGGCCGCAGAGCGAGTTATCCTTTATCTGATAGGCCAGCTCTTCGAGTTTTTCCATATCCCCTTCCTGGCCTTTGCCTTCGGTGATTCGCGTAAGAATTTCCAACATTCGCCTGGTCCCGATGCGGCAAAATGTACATTTGCCACAGGATTCGGTCTGTGTAAAATTGAGAAAAAACCTGGCTATATCGACCATACAGGTGGTTTCATCCATCACCACCATACCTCCGGAACCCATGATGGCGCCGGTGGCGGTAACCGAATCATAGTCCACGGTTGTATCGGCCAGATATTCAGGGATACACCCTCCTGACGGACCGCCAAGCTGTACGGCTTTAAATTTTTTATCGTTGGGAATACCACCGCCAAGCTTAAAAATCACATCACGTATGGTAATACCCATGGGCACTTCCACCAGTCCGGAATTCCTGATTTTCCCCGCCAAAGCAAAAACCTTGGTTCCTTTACTTTTCGCCGTGCCATATTTTGTGTAAGCCTCAGCACCATGAAGAATGATCCATGGTACATTAGCGAAAGTTTCCACATTATTGATGTTGGTAGGTTTTTTCCACAAGCCTGCCGCTGCAGGAAAAGGAGGGCGTTTGCGGGGCATACCCCGTTTCCCTTCCACAGAAGCTATCAGGGCTGTTTCTTCACCGCACACAAATGCGCCGGCGCCTTCCTTGATATAAATATCAAAATCAAAGCCGTCAACCCCGAAAATGTTTTTTCCCAGGTATCCTTTGGCGCGGGCCTGCTCCAACGCAATATTCAGCCTTTTTATTGCCAGAGGATATTCCGCGCGGCAATAAATAACACCCGAGGTTGCCTGTATGGTATAAGCACCAATAATCATCCCTTCCAGAACAGAATGCGGATCACCTTCCAGCAACGAACGGTCCATAAAAGCACCGGGGTCGCCTTCGTCGGCATTGCAGATAATATATTTCTGGTCAGCCTTGTTGTTAAACGCAAATTTCCATTTCATGCCGGTAGGAAATCCGCCGCCCCCCCTGCCTCTAAGACCTGAATCTACCATAGTCTTTATGACATCTTCATTACTCATCTTCTCATTCAGTATCTTTTTAATAGCATTGTATCCGTCCCGACTTTCGTACTCTTCGATGCTTTCCGGATTGATAAAACCGCAATTACGCAGGGCAATCTTCACCTGAGCCTCAAAAAAATAGTCATCAGCGGTAGCAAACATATTGGAATGAACCACAAATTCTTTTACAGGTTCATTGTTTTTTAAATGCTTTTCAACGATGTCAATAACCTTATTTTCGTCCACATTACCATAAAGAAAAGACCCGGTTTTATCGATAACTTCCACAAGCGGTTCCCTGAAACACATTCCAATGCAACCTGTTTTGTTCAGTTCAAATGACAGGTTCTCGGCTTTCTTCAACAACGCTAATTTGTCGAATATTTTTGCGGCACCGGCAGCTACTCCGCAACTCCCCAGGCCCACTATTACTTTTGTATTTGCCATAATTATATCAGATTTGGCTATTAATTCGATTCCTTAATTTGAATTTCTTTTATAATCCTGACAGCTTCGCTCCCGGTGAGTTTGCCAAAAGTTTCTACGCCTATCATCATCACCGGGGCCAGCGAGCAACAGCCCAGGCAAGCCACCGACTCCAGCGTAAAAAGTCCATCTTCGGTGGTATCACCGTCTTTTACATTTAGTGCTTCCTGCAACGAATCGGTAATTTTATTGGAATTTTGCACATGGCAAGCGGTACCATGACACACCCTGATGATATGTTTTCCAACAGGTTTCAGCCGAAATTGGGCATAGAAAGTAGCCACACCATACATATCACTTAATTTCAATCCAGTCGTTTCAGCAATTTTTATAAAGGCTTCTCTGGGAATATATCCAAAAATATCCTGTGTATGCTGCAGTATGGGAATCAAATTTCCTTTAACATTTTGATATTTTTTCAGGACAGGTTCCAACAAAGCAAGGTCGGTATCTGAATGATATTCAGCAATTTTATGCTGAGGGAGGCGTGCGATTCTCATGCCGATTGATTTTTAACAAATTTAATTATTTCTTAACAAAATCAGAAATTTTTTTTTATTTTTTTTCAGGCGTACCTGACACACATTACGTGCTTTTGACAAAACAAAGTCCACAGGGTCATCAAAATTAAAAAAAAGCTGACTTGTAGTAAATTAACGATAAACTCATGGAAAAACGGAAGCGAAAATCAAAAAACTCATCTTATAGTTAAGAAAGATTCCTGGCAAGGTGTTAATATGTATCTGAAAAGGACCTTGCGGATCTCATAAACAAGGGGCAGTAAAATCAATTATCACAAAATAATGGTGTCGGTCATACACATACAAACTGCGAAAAAATTTTGAAAACAGTGCACAGAACAAGGATAACTTTTGCCAATATAAATAATTTTTATGTTTTTCTAAATAAAATAATTTTTTTAATCAGAATTATATACTTTTGCACGTTTTTTGAAATTTAAATCACTTACTTTTATATTTTTTTGTCAAACCAACTAACTTACTTTAGAAATGAAAACAAAATATATCGACCTTATTCAGCAAACATTTGACTTCCCCCAGGAAGAATTCAAAGTAGAAGAAAATGAACTTTATTTTAATGGGATTTGCCTTACTGATTTGATTAAACAGTACGGAACACCCCTGCGAATCAGCTATTTACCCAAGATCACCTCGCAAATACAAAAGGCAAAAAAACTCTTCAATGTGGCTTTTGCCAAAGCAGACTATCAGGGCGAATACCATTATGCCTATTGCACCAAAAGCTCTCACTTTCAGTTTATTTTGCATGAAGTACTCAAAAACGATGTACACCTGGAGACATCGTCCGAGTTTGACATCAGCATTATCGACAGCCTTTATAAAGAGAAAAAAATTGATAAAGAAATCTACATTATCTGTAACGGTTACAAAAAGCAGGGATACATTGAAGAAATATGCCGGCTGATTAACAGCGGATTTGTTAACACCATTCCGGTTCTTGACAATAAAAAAGAATTAGAACACATTGGCGAACTAGTAAAAAAGAAATGCAAACTCGGAATTCGTATTGCTTCGGAAGAAGAACCCCGTTTTGATTTTTACACTTCCCGGCTTGGCATACGATACAACGACATTGTTGATTTTTATAAAGCCAACCTCAAAAACAACCCGAAATTCGAGTTAAAGACGTTACATTTCTTTATCAACACAGGAATAAGGGATAATGCCTATTACTGGAGTGAGTTAGCCAAATGTGTAAATGTTTATTGCGAGTTGAAAAAAATATGTAAGGATCTCGACTCATTGAATATCGGCGGAGGATTTCCTGTAAAAAACTCACTGGCCTTTGATTACGATTATGAATACATGGCCGAAGAAATTGTATTGCAGATAAAAAGCATCTGCCAGCAAAACAATGTCGTCGAACCCAATATTTTTACCGAGTTTGGCTCATATACTGTTGGTGAAAGTGGCGCAATCATTTATTCCATACTTGGACAAAAGCAACAAAATGACCGTGAGTTGTGGGATATGATCGACAGCTCTTTTATGACTACCCTGCCCGACACCTGGGCTATCAACCAGCGCTTTGTCCTGCTGGCCGTTAATCACTGGGACCGGGAATATCAGCGGGTACATCTGGGGGGACTTACCTGCGACAGCCATGATTTTTACAATGCCGAAGCCCATGCCAACGCTGTGTTCCTGCCAAAATACGAAGAGGCTGAGACACTGTACATAGGCCTTTTTCATACCGGAGCCTACCAGGAATCTATCAGCGGTTATGGCGGTATTCAGCATTGCCTCACACCAGCCCCCAAACATATCCTGCTCGAACGCGATGAAGACGGCGAAGTATATCCCAGGCTTTTTGCCAAAGAACAAAGCCATAAATCCATGATGAAAATACTGGGCTATATGTGATTTGCACTGTTAATTTCTTTATTGATAACTTTTATTGACAGGCAGTATGTACAAATTTTTTAACCGATACCTTTGTGAAAAAATAATTGGTATTATATTTGCAAACACGTTGTAAATCTTAAAAAAAACTTAACCATGAAAAAAAACATCAGTGCATTTGTTATCATCATGTCCGTTGCATTAATCTTCGGCATCAACAGTTTTGCACAAAAAACATTTAAAGGGATCATCACTTACACCATTGCTTATTCCGGCAATATTGACCCTGCCACGGCAGCACAGCAGCCCAAAACGATGATCTTGTCAATATACGAAAACAAACAAAAAATGAACCTTCCCCTGGGTCCTATTAATATCGACGTAATTACCGACGGCGACAATAAAACCAGCACTACCCTGATTGATATGATGGGCGATAAGAAGTTTTATAAAATTACAAAAGAAGAACTGGACAAAAAAATCGCCGAAGAACCGGTACCCGCTATTGCTTATAAAGATGAAACAAAAACCATAGCGGGATATGTCTGTAAAAAAGCCGAATACGCTATTTCGAAAGACGGCGAGACCAACACCACCATGGTTTACTACACAGAAGAACTCGGTAACGAAAGCCTGAACTACGGCGGACAGTTCCATTCATTGAAAGGTGTTCCTTTGGAATATGTTATTACCACTCCTGATGGCATCATTACCACATGGACAGCCAGCGAAGTTAAAAAAGGCAAAGTGAAAGAAACAGATTTCCTTATCCCCGATGATTATGTTGAACTCTCAGCAGAAGAAAAAGAACAAATGATGAAAATGTTTTCCGGAGAAGGAGAAGAATAAAAATAATGAACCGCTAAATAAAATCCTCTGAAGTCAAACAGGGGATTTTATTTTTTTAAGCTATTGAGAAAATGCCCCGAAGAGAACAAACTTTTTCAAAAAATACTTTCAAGGAAGAACCGCTTGCTGAAGAACCTGTGAGCTCTAAACCAAAAAAGGAGCCCTCAAAAAAAGAAAAAACCAAAAAAGTTAAAAAAGAAAAAATCGACTCACAAAGGGCCGTCGGGCTGATTGAAACTGTCAAAAGTGAAAAATTCCAAAAAGTAACAGGACTCTTTTTCCTGCTTTTTGCCTTTTTTCTGTTGGTAGCTTTTACTTCCTACTTTCTTACCTGGAAAACCGACGACAATATCTTTGATAATTCAATCTGGAGGGTGCTTGGCGACAACAGCCTGCAATCCGAAAACTGGATGGGAAAAATAGGCGCTGTTTTTTCTTTTTTGTTTATAAAAAACTCGTTTGGCATCGCCTCTGCCCTGTTTGTTGCCTGGCTGGTCATTCTTGGCAGCAAAATGTTGTTTAATGCCCAGATCTTCCCCCTTGCAAAAGGAACCGTGTACACCCTTTTCGGATTATTCTGGATTTCGGTAACCCTTGCTTTTGTATTACCCAACGAAAAAAACCTCATCCTGAGCGGCGCTTTTGGTTATCAGATCAATGTCTGGCTAAACAGTGTCATTGGAAAAATTGGCACAGGGATATTGCTTTTTTTCCTGATGGTCAGCTTCCTGATTGTTGAATACAACCTCCATAAACTTTTCGGGAAAAAACCCAAAGAAATTGCTGAAGAACTTCCGGCCAAAGATACAGAAACTGAATCGGAGAAAACTTTTGCAAAAAATCAATTCAGTGAGGCAGAACATGAAACCCCTGAAGATGATGTGGAATTTGAAGTAACCAAGAAGCCCGGACCCGTCGTTGAACAGCAACCTATTGAACTTGTTAACAACACCACCACAAAAACTCAAAAAGAACCTGGCAAGGATGAAATTCCCTTTACTATTACGCCTCCCGAAGAAATAACTGATACTGAAAAGGTTTTTACCCCGGAAACAGAAGAGGAATCCGAAGAACACATTACCATCGATACCCCGTATGACCCCAGGCTTGAGCTCTCCTCATACCGCTTTCCGGGTCTCGACCTGCTGAAAGAATATGATTCAGGCAATATCTCGGTGCAAAACGAAGAACTCGAAGCCAACAAAAACCGCATCCTCACAACCCTGAACAATTATTCCATCCAGATTGACAAAATCAACGCTACCATTGGGCCTACAGTGACACTCTATGAAATTGTTCCCTCACCGGGCATACGCATCTCAAAGATTAAAAACCTCGAAGACGATATCGCCCTGAGTCTGTCGGCCCTGGGAATACGCATCATTGCCCCCATGCCCGGAAAAGGAACCATCGGTATCGAAGTCCCCAACCAAAATCCGCGCATTGTCTCCATGCGCTCCATTCTGGCTTCCGAAAAATTTCAGAACAACAGCTATGATCTGCCGATAGGCCTCGGGAAAACTATTTCAAACACCAGTTATGTGGCCGACCTGGCCAAGATGCCCCACCTGCTGATGGCCGGCGCCACCGGGCAGGGAAAATCGGTTGGCCTCAATGCCATCATCGCCTCTTTGTTATACAAAAAACACCCTGCAGAACTTAAATTTGTTTTGGTTGACCCCAAAAAGGTGGAGTTGACGCTTTTTGCTAAGATAGAACGGCATTATTTAGCCAAACTTCCCGATAGCGAAGAGGCCATCATCACTGATGTGCGCAAGGTGGTACGCACCCTTAACTCCCTCTGTATTTTGATGGAAATGCGTTATGACCTCTTGAAACTGGCCGGTGTAAGGAATATCAAGGAATACAACACCAAATTCATCGCCCGCAAGTTACTACCTACTGAAGGCCACGACTTTATGCCTTATATAGTAGTCATCGTGGATGAATTTGCCGACCTTATCATGACGGCCGGGAAAGAAGTGGAAGCCCCCATCACGCGCCTTGCACAGCTTGCAAGAGCCATTGGCATTCACTTGATAGTGGCCACCCAACGTCCTTCGGTCAATGTGATTACCGGCACCATAAAGGCAAACTTCCCTGCCCGCCTGGCCTACCGTGTCATTTCCAAAATCGACTCCCGTACTATTCTGGATACCGGCGGAGCCGATCAACTTGTAGGACGGGGCGATATGCTGCTGTCAACCGGAAACGAAATGGTGCGCCTGCAATGTGCCTTTATTGACTCACCTGAAGTTGAAATACTTACCGACTATATAGGTCAGCAACGCGCCTTCCCCGACGCCTTCGACTTGCCGGAATGCCCTGACGAAGAAAGCAACAACGACAAAAACCTCGACTCTTCGGAACGCGACGAGATGTTTGACGAAGCGGCGCGTGTCATCGTGATACATCAGCATGGTTCTACATCCCTGCTGCAACGCAAACTAAAACTAGGATACAACCGTGCAGGACGCATCATCGATCAACTGGAAGCCGCCGGCATTGTCGGGCCTTTTGAAGGAAGCAAAGCCAGGGAAGTACGGTACAAAGACATGGAAGCTTTGGAACAGTTTTTGAATACCTTAAGAAACAACAACTGACACACCATGAAAAAAATATTCGTCACCGCCCTTTTGATTAGTGTAGCGGCTGTGATAAATGCACAGAACAACACACAAGCAAAAACAATACTGGATGGGGTTTCGCAACAAACCAAATCCTACTCAAGCATTGATATTTCGTTTAGTTTTACCGTTCAAAACACAGCAAAAAAAACTAAAGACACCAAGTCAGGATTCGCGAGCATGAAAGGCGAAAAATACTGGAGCGATTTTGCAGGGCAGGAAGTCATGTGTGATGGAAAAACCGTGTGGACCTACCTGAAAGAAAGTAACGAAGTACAAATAAACACCAACGAGCCTGACAACGATCAGGCCCTGAATCCACTAAATCTGCTTAACGATTATTCAAAAAGCTATACGCCAAAGTTTATCAAAGAAGAAACCCGCGGCTCACGCATATTTCAGATTCTGGATCTCACCCCGGTAAAAGCAAAGTCATATTACAAGGTAAGGCTCGAAATAGATAAGGCTGCCAAACATATTGTCAATGCCATTATCTACGATAAAAACGGCGTGAACACCTATACCTATTGCATCACGAAGTTTGTTACCAATAAAACAATACCCGAAAGCAAATTCACTTTCAAAGCCTCAGACCATCCGGGTGTGGAAGTGATTGACCTAAGGTAACCCGGTTTCCAGTTGAGACATTAGCCTGTCATGTTTTTTGAAGTTTAATAAAAAGTAATTCGTTATTTTTTATAGAGTTTTACCACATCAAAAGTGCTTGAGCCATTTACCTTAAACCATGAAAAAAAATATACTGATTATTTTAGCTCTTGGGGTGTCATTTGTGTTGGGATTCTTACTAAAAATAGTGATCAACGACCGGCATAACACAACATCTGATACTGAATTAGCCAAAGTTTACGATAGCAGCCAACCAAGAAAAGTGACCGGTATCGGAGGTATATTTTTCAAATGTCAAAACCCTGAAAAAGTAAAAACATGGTACAAGACACACCTGGGTTTCCAAACCGATGAATACGGGATGCGTTTCGAATGGCTCGAAAGCTCCGACACCTCCAAAAAAGGTTCTACCCAATGGAGTGTCTTTAACGAAACAGCTAATTATTTTGATCCTTCACCAAAAGATTTCATGATTAATTACCGGGTAAACGACCTGGAAGGCCTGGTAAAGCAGCTCCAATTTGACGGAGTAACCATATTAGACACCATGGAAACATACGAATACGGCAAGTTCATTCATATTCTGGATATTGAAGGTAACAAAATTGAATTGTGGGAACCGGATTACAACTACAACCCTGGAAAAAAATAGGTATTGCGTTGTGACGCCAGACTTGCCAGAATATTAATACCGGTAAAGATCAAACATTGTACTTTAAATTGCAACACTGGAAATGCACAAATAATATTGTTATATTTTCAAAAAGTAAAATTTTTTTTTTACTTTCGATACGGTTTTAAAAAGAATTATTTTAATAATTAAAAAAATAAGGAGAACACAACATGTCAGACAAAGGCACATCAAAAAAAGTCACCCGTGTAGGAAGCACAGAAACCCAAACTCCTACGCCCCCTGACAACAATAAACCTTTTGTTGTCAGCGATGAAAACAAAGCAAAAGCAAAACAATTCCGCTTTATCGCTATAGCAGCCTGGGTGTTGGCTATCGGAGCCGAAATAGGCGCCATATTTTTACTTAAAAAAGTTCCCGTTCCTATGGTATGGCTGATCGTGCTGATAGTGGTGGATATGATTTTGGCCATTATCGGCTCACTGCAGTGGAAAAAGGCCAACAGGTTTGACCCTGCATCGGAAAAAGATAAGATAAGATTTTTTATTCAGAACCAGCTTGGCGCCATCATCAGCATTATAGCGTTCCTGCCACTCATTATTCTCGTATTTACCAACAAGAATATGACAGGAAAACAAAAAGGTATTGCCGGTGCAGTAGGTATTGTGGCATTGCTGGTAGCAGGATATTTTGGCATCGATTTCAACCCGCCATCACAGGAACAGTATCAACAGCAAACCGAACAGGTAAAGCAGTTGAATGAAGGCCAGGACTTTGTGTACTGGACAAAATCCGGTACACGCTACCATTTGTATAAAGATTGTCCGTATATCAACACCGACAGGACAGACGAAATATTTGAAGGCACTGTGGAGACAGCAAGGCATGAAAAGAATATCACTGAATTATGCAGTTATTGTGAAAACAGAGCCAAGAAGGAAAATGAAGTACTGCCTGTCACGGATAGTGTCAAATAGTAACGCAGGGTTTTATTTCAACTGCTAAGCTATTAACAATAAAAGGATTTTAGCCTAAACAGCCGGAGGGTGACGTGATGCAACCTCCGGCTGTTTTTATCAGGCATGCAGCCGCATACCATCTTTAAAAAATACGTTTTGCACATATTTTATATGAAATTCTGCACTATAAACAATTTGGAATGCCAGTGAACATTTCCTAAGTCGGTTATTCAGCCGCAGGATTAACCCCAACCTGAGCAATAAGCCCTAAACTCCTATTGTCGAATTTGTTAAATTGTTTTTCTTTTTGATTAAGAATCCTTAATTTTGAGAATACCTTTAATAAACGGTAGCATTACTTATAAATAACCTATCAGGAGAGCAATTCAACATGAAAAAACGACAACCAAAGATTTTTCAAAAGATTATTTTTTGTAGTCTTTTGTTCTTCATCATTTTTTCAGGCACTAACCTGAAAGCACAAACGCCCACAATCAAATGGTGGTATGACTTGCATGACGCCTCTTTCGGGCAAACAGCAGCCGGCGACATTGACAACGACGGAAAGTTGGAACTCGTTTTTGGATGTTACCGCAACGACAGTTGTGTTTATGCATTAAACTCCGAAGACGGTTCGCTGCTATGGAAATACAATACGCATCCGGCCGGCGCCGAAGGGTGCAATGACGTGGCCCCTGTAATATATGATGTGGACAACGACGGCACCACCGAAGTCATTGTAGCCAGTTCCTGCAACCCTATCACTTTTTGTTTCAACGGCCCCGACGGTTCGGTGAAATGGCAAACTCCTACGCGGGGTAGTGATTCGCCACCATCCATCGCAGACATTGATAATGATGGGAAACCGGAGATTTTGCATGGCGAATTTGGAGGATATGTGATATGCATCAATGCCGAAAACGGTTCTGAATCATGGGAAATTCCAGTCAATACTAACTCGTGGATTCAGACTGCGCCTACCATTGTTGATCTGAATATGGATGGGCAACTTGATTTTGTGGTTGCCTCATGGGCTTTTTCTGGCGATACCAATTATATTTATGCCTATAGAGGGAATGATCATTCGTTGCTTTGGAAGCACGCGGCAGAAGATGTTATATACCATGGTACCGCCGTTGCAGATTTGGATAAAGACAATAAACCGGAATTAATCATTGGAGATTACAGCGGCAAATTGTTTGCCCTGAACGGAGAAAACGGAAGCGAATACTGGACTTACACCTATGCTCAGGACTATTATATCGGCGCACCGGCTTCCATTGCCGACCTCGATGCTGACGGAAATTGCGAAGTGGTTTTCTGCAGCTGGTACAAGATGATAGCGCTGAGTTACGACGGCACACCGCTGTGGAACTATTCCATACCCGGATACGCGACGGCTTTCAGGGGCGCAGCCCTGGCCGATGTGAACAACGACAACAAAGCCGACGTAGTTTTTGCCACCAGCAACGGTATGGTAATCGCTTTAAAAGGAATTGACGGAACGCCTCTCTGGGCTGCCGATCTGGCAGCACATTATGGCGACACGCTGGATTTTGACCATGCCCCTGTAATAGCAGATTTTGATGCCGACGATACCCTTGACTTATTTGTAGTCGGCGGCCAGGCCACCTACCCGGATTTTCAAAACAACTACGGCAGGGGCTATGCGCTGTCTATTGGCAAAGGCAGCGGGCCCGACTGGTTAATGTTCCAGTATGACATCCGCCGGCAATCCTCGCTTTGCGGAAATACGTCCATTTCCGTTTACGAATACGAATCAAAAACAACGACACCGGAAGTATTTCCCAATCCTGGCCACAGTTTAATTACCATTAAAACGCCACACGCAAACAAAGAAAACCAACGGCTGTTGATTTATAACCAGCGGGGACAGTTAATAAGCAAAATTTTTCCTTTTAATACAGCTACTGTCCAGATTCAAACCGATGCCTGGCCCGCGGGTTTATACTTTTTTCAACTATCCAATAAAGATGGATGTACGGCTAAGGGTAAATTCATCGTAGAATAGACACTATCCCAAACCTAACCTGCCGTCCGAAACGTCCACACACATTCCCGAATTTCTATTCGTTCATTTATGAATAAGTCTCTAAAACAGTAAGGAACAAGAAAACTATCCCGGGAATTATTTGCCTGGTTTTCTGTACTTTTCAAGCATAAAAATCATTTTCACTATTCTTCTTTCCCGTGTTTCAATCTTTTTGGCCTCATTTATCCAGTCGTTGAGTTCTTTTTTATGTGAATAGGAAAAGTTTTGATAGGTAGCCATAGCCAGAGGGCTCTGCGACAATGCCCTGCGCATATCTTCGGGAAGGTCCACAGAACGCGGCTGAAGGTCTTCCTCAAGATGAACCTCAACAAAGTCGCCGGCTGCTTTTCTGATTTTTTTGAGCAAGGGCTGACTGACAAATAAAAAGTGAGTGCCATCACCCTTGGGCAAGAGTGAGGTCCGAAAATTTTCCGAATCAATTTTTCCTACAACCTTTATTCTGCCTTTTGTTTGAAATTTCAGGCTCACCTCCGCAGGGATATCCACATAGGTCCACCCCTGACGGTCAGAACCTTTGATAAGCTGAGTATTGAAGTGGAACATAGTTCGTTACTTAAATAAAAGAATTTTAGTCAAATACGGATTTTGGAACAGCTAAATTACTATATTTGCCACAGGAAATACTCATTTAAAACCCAAATATATGGAAGAAACATTAAAAACAAACTCAGCTACCCAGGCAGCTATTGCACTTGAAGACAAGTACGGTGCACACAACTATCATCCATTGCCGGTAGTATTAAACAAAGGCGAAGGTGTCTTTGTTTGGGATGTAGAAGGAAAAAGGTATTTTGATTTCCTGTCGGCATACTCTGCAGTCAACCAGGGACATTGCCATCCGAAAATTATCAATGCACTGATTGACCAGGCACGTACGCTGACCCTGACTTCCCGTGCGTTTTACAACGACTGCCTGGGGCCTTATGAAAAATTCATTACCGAATATTTTGGCTACGATAAGGTACTGCCAATGAATTCAGGCGCCGAAGGTGATGAAACAGCCCTGAAATTATGCCGGAAATGGGCTTATAAAGTGAAAGGTATTCCCGAAAACCAGGCAAAAATCATTTGCTGCGAAAACAATTTTCATGGAAGAACTATCACCATAGTATCCATGTCAACCGACCCTGATGCCACCAATGACTTTGGGCCTTTTACGCCCGGTTTTGTAAAAATTCCTTATAACGACCTGAAAGCACTGGAAATAGCACTGGAAGATCCTAATGTTGCCGGATTCCTTGTGGAGCCTATACAGGGCGAAGCCGGTGTTTTTGTCCCCGACGAAGGCTATCTGGCCAAGGCATATGCTTTATGCAAAGCAAAAAATGTTTTATTCATTGCCGACGAAGTACAGACAGGTATTGCACGTACCGGAAAAATGCTGTGCTGCGACCACGAAAATGTAAAAGCCGACATTCTGATTCTTGGAAAAGCATTGTCTGGTGGCGTTTTCCCAATCTCGGCAGTATTAGCCAATGATGATATCATGCTGACGATAAAACCCGGTGAACATGGTTCCACTTTCGGCGGCAACCCGCTGGCTGCAAAAATAGCTGTAGCAGCCTTACAGGTGGTGAAAGAAGAAAATCTTTGCGAACGCGCCGAAAAAATGGGGAAAATTTTCCGTGAAGAAATAAAAAAGATAGATTCGGACATGATAGAACAGGTACGCGGAAAGGGCTTGCTCAATGCTGTCATCATCAGACCTAAGAACGGCAAAGAAGCCTGGGATGTTTGTTTAAAAATGCGCGACAATGGCTTGCTGGCCAAACCCACGCATGGACACATCATTCGCTTTGCACCGCCATTGGTCATTACGGAAGAACAGGTCCACGAAGCAGTGGAGATTATCAAAAAATCGATACTGTCGTTCAACTAACAATAAAAAAAGCTCCTTTGGGAGCTTTTTTTATTTAAAGATAGTGAGCAAAACCGACAACTCATCGCATTTCACTGCATTTCCTACTTCTTTGTATGCATCAAACAATTCATTGAGCAGGCGTTTTATAATGGCGATATTTGTACATGGCCTGTAGTAATATTGATTATTCTGATCGTATTTATGTGATTTCAGAAAGGCATCGATAATTCCCTGTCCTAACAGATCACCCTTATGATAAGGATCAATATAAAAGAACACCCATCCCCCTGACAGGTCTTTATCGGACATGCCGGCCATTTCTTTCATATATGCCAAAATAAAATGATCGGGTAAATCAACACCAAATACGGGCAATTCGGCCTGGCTGGCAATAATCTGATAAAGCATCGCCAGTGACAAATGGTTGCCTTTACGTGTCTCCAGCAGATTGTTCAGGTAATAATACAGCGGATTTCTATCATCGTGTTTTACGGCTTCAAATTTGTTTTCGGTGAATAAAATATTATTCACCAGATTTACTTTTTCAAAAGCCGTAAGCTCCGAATTCAACTCAAGCCAGATATCTTTTTTGATACGGTCAAGTTCTTTCCTGATCTTTTCCTCGTCAAGCAACGGATACTGAAATTTACTAACCAGCAGGTATCCCATCAACAAGTTGTTTCCACCCAGACTGTACCAATTGTTGAGGTCATCGTACAAGGCAGCAAACTGCATCTTGTGCAATAAAATTCCGATGCGCTTCTGAGCCAGCGGTTGCACATTCACCTCCCAGGCTTTTTCAAGATAAGGAACTGCTTCTTTTCCGTATGACAGGATACGTTCACGGATTTTATGATAAATAGTCTCATCGGGTTCATCGATAAGGGTTATCAGGGCTTCCAGTTCTTTATTCTTTCCGGGTTCGGTCATTTATTTTGTTTACTTGCAAGAGACTGACTTGATGTTAAATAAAAAAGCAAGACTGTAAAATCTTGCTTTTAGTGAAAGATTTTATTTGTTTACTGATTCAGCATCACAGGCATCACCAGCATCAGTATGTCTTCGCCATCGTTTTTGGCCACGGGGAAGATCAGGGCTGCACGGTTCGGAGCCGACATCTCGATACAGATTTCTTCTGAATCAAGATTATTGATCATTTCGAGGATAAACTTTGAATTAAATCCTATTTCGATGTCTTCGCCGTTGTAGTTGCAGCTTAATCGTTCTTTGGCTTCGTTGGCCAAATCTGCATCTTCTGCCGACATGATGAGTTCCTGTCCGCTGACGGCGAAACGTATCTGGCGGGTAAGCTGGTTTGAGAAAATAGAAACACGCTTGATGGATGTGAGAACCTGCTGACGGTTGATGACCAGTTTTTTGCTGTTGTTGGCCGGAATCACCGCGTCATAGTTCGGGTATTTTCCATCAATCAGGCGGCAAATCATTGAAATATTTTCAAATTCAAAAAGGACGTTGGTAGCGTTATATTCAATTTTGACAGGAACGTCCACGGCGCTGAGAATATTTTTTATCAGGTTCAGGGGTTTTTTCGGGAGGATAAAAGCCGAGGCATTGCTGGCTTTGGCATCCACGCGGCGATACCTTACCAATTTGTGGGCGTCGGTGGCTACAAAAGTGATATCATTTTCGGAAAGCTGACAGAAAACGCCGGTCATCACAATACGCATATCATCATTGCCTGTTGCAAACAGAGTTTTGTTAAAGGCTGTGGCCAGTGTTTGCGAATCCATAGTAATACTGGTGCTGTTGTCAACCACAGGCGACTGTGGATAAACATCGGCATTAAAGCCCGAAAGTTTGTACTTACCTTCACCGGCCGAAAATTCCACCTGAAAAGTTTCGGTGTTGATATTAAAAGTCATAGGCACGTCGGGGAAGGTCTTGAGAATATCGATAAGGTAGCGGGCAGGAACAGCCACAATGCCGTTGTCTTGCGATTTGGTAACGGGGATAACCACCGTCATAGTAGTTTCCAGGTCGGAAGCAGTGATGCGCAGTTTGTCGTCGGACAGGTCAAACAGGAAATTATCCAGAATGGGCAGGGTGTTGCTCGTGGTGAGGACACCGCTGATCGACTGAAGATTTTTTAAAAGTACAGATGTTGATACGATAAATTTCATATGAATATAATTTTTCTTTATTTTTAAGATTACTAATTCACAAAATTATAAAAAAATATGATTGTTGTATAAATTTTTAATTGATTAAAACTCATTGCAACGATAATTTGCCTTCAGTATAGTAGCTTAATGGTTTAAAAATCATGTCAAAAACATAAAATTGGATAATAGCCAGGTCTTTATTGTTGTTGATCAGGGCGTACAGGCGGTCGCGGTCATAAATCACGGCCTTGCCTTCCTGGTCAATGGCATCGGGTGGAGCCAGGCGCAGGTAGGTTGTCAGTTGATGTTTTTGACCGCCTGATTCTTCGAGCAGCACCACGATATAGGGTTGTGAAGCCATGATGGAGTCTTTTTTCAGTTGTTCCATGTCATTGACCAATGCTTCGAATCTCACGTCTTCAAATGAAGAAAACAGTTCCATTATTTTCAGGGTATCATAAGCGGTTACGGCTTTGTTGTCGTTCAGGCATATCACCTCAAAATCGCGGGGCGACTTTTTGGTAGCCGTGAAAGAGTTTGCCCTGTCATCGCTGATGCGGATGCTTATTGATTTTATCTGGTTGTATTTCAGGCTGAAAATGGCATGATCGCGCCAATCTTTTACCTGCGTGCTGTAGCGGGAGGTGAGAAATCCATTAAAACCGAAGATATGCGTAATGAAGGGTGTTTCAGCCCCTTCGATAAGCATATAGGTACCCAAATTATTTTGTGTGGGGCATCCTACATAATAGGTTTTCGTGATTTTTTCGTGGGGAAAAAGCCTGATTTTGCCGAACAGGTTGATGCGATACACTTTCTGATAAATTTCCACCTTCACCGAGTTGGTTGCGAGCAACCTGATTACTTCCGGTGTGCCTGCTTTGGAAACGGGTTCTTTCACTTCGATGCTCATAACGGTTTTCAATAACATGTCGATAGCATCTTTGGAAGCGTTGAATTCGTCGTTTATCATCCATTTCCCGGGACTTTGCTTGGTGAGGGTTACTGTCATGTTATCCTTATCGGCCAGAAACACTTTGGTGATGGTGGCAGTGTCGTCAACGGCAAAATTGCTGAATTTTTCCTCAAGGGTATTGACACGGTTTTTAAATACCAGCAAAATTATGGTGATAACAATTAAAATAAGTAACAGAATAATAGCTGTCCGGTTTTTTTTCATAGTATAAGTTTTAGTTTTTTGTATAACGGAACTTTCGGACAAAAAGTTGGATTAATCCAAAGATCAGCACCAGTAATACCGGCCCTGCCGTGTTTATGAGCTGCATGGTCAGCCTCGTGCCCGTGTTGTTTATTTTTTTGGGGTCGAGCAGTCTCATTTTTACTTCGCGCGACCTGACGGTTATTATCCCAGAGTCATCGCAGAGGTAGTCAATGCAGTTCATAATAAATTCTTTGTTCCCGAATGTTTCGCCGGTATATTGGTCATATCCCAGGGGATAGGGATTTTTAGTTTTTTTGTCCACCTGATTTTTTATGACGTCACCATCAGCGATGACAATCATTTTTGTTTCAGGGCTTTTTTCTTTATAGTCGAAACTCGCCACATCGGCAACCATTTCAGGCGAGAGACGGTTGAGATACACCGATTTAAAGCTACCCTCGAGCAACACCGCCACAGGAAGATTTGATTTGTTGTACCGTCTTTCGTCGGGAACGGCCTGGAGCAGATCGAGCGAGATACGTGCCGGGGTGTTGACCACGTTGGAATATTTGGAACTGGAGAGGAGCACAGTTTTTTTAATCCCTTTACCTCCCACGGTGTCGATAGTGCTGGCAAACTCCATTTTAATGGCATTGAGGTTGCTAACGATCGGGTGTTTTGACGATGGAATAAGCACAGGGAAATAATACCAAGGCAGGAGCTCTACTTTGGGTTGTCCTCCATATTGCCCGGTAACGGCAGGGATGGGCAGGGCATTCATATCGAGCAGCAGGTTGGTGTTGATACGCACCCCATAGTTAAAGAGCATATCGTCGAGGTTGCGGTCGATGGCGATGCCGATGGTTTGGTTGGAACGCTGCAGCGAGTCCATGCTGGCAAAAACAGGATCTAACAGCCATAACACCCTGCCGTCGTGCATGATAAACTGATCGATAAAATATTTGTCTTTTTCGTTGAAGGCACTGTCGGGCTGGGCAATGATCAAAGCCCTGTATTTGTTTAGCAGAGGTTTTTCTTTGGTGCCGCGTACCATCAGGCTATTAATTTTGCCGTTGATATTTACCGTGTCCACATCGTAATAATCCGACAAGGAAAAAAGGATATCCGCCAGCCGCAGGTTGTCGAGCTCGCCATGTCCCCGGGTAAAGGCTATGCGGGGTTTTTGTTTCACCAGTAATTTGCGGATGGCATTGATGAGATTATATTCCAGGTTTTGCACCGAATTGTTCAGCACCTGGTCCGATGGCGTACCCAGTTGATTGGTAAACAACTGTACAGCGACTTCTTTTTGTTTGTACGACACCAAAGCCCCGGGAAATATCCATTGCTGCGAACTGCCGTCCGCGGTTTTCACTTTGATGTTGGTGGGCTGTATGCCTTTATTGACAAGCTGTTCGTAGGTATTCTGCTTTTTCTTCAAATCATCGCCTTCCGAAGGGTTGATGAATGAATACTGTATATTGTCGTTGTAGGCTCTGAATTCGTCGAGCATTTCTTTGGTTTCAGCACGGAGTCTTTTGAATCCTGCAGGAAACTCTCCTTCGAGGTACACCTGAAAATAGACAACATCATCGATATCTTTCAGGTATTTTTTTGTTGATTCTGACAGGGTGTACCGTTTTTCAGCGGTAAGGTCGATGCGGGTGAAAATAAAATAGGATATGATATTCACAAACAATAAAATGAGCAGGCTGATGAGGAGCTGCATCATATTATTGCCCCTGACTTTATTTTTAGGTGTTTTCAATTTTTTTTCTACCATCTTACCATTTCCTTTTTTCAACAGAGATTTTAGTGAGTAACACAAACAGTACGATGATACTCAGAAAATAGATAATATCCCTTGTATCAACCACTCCCCTGCTCAGCGAAATATAATGAGCATTCATCCCCAAAGACTTTATGAAAAGATCGATCTTTCCAAAAAGGTCGAACGAATAAATAAAATCAAATCCCACATAAAAGAAACCGCACAGAAACACTGACAGTACAAAGGCCAGCACCTGTTTGTCGGTGAGCGATGAGCAGAAAATGCCTATAGCGACAAATGCCGCCCCCAGTAGCAACAACCCAATATATGAGCCCCAGGTTGCTCCAATATCCATGTTCCCTACAGGAAAGCCCAGCCAGTAAACCGAAATAAAAAATAACAAAGTAGGCAGCAGCGAAAACAATACCAGCAAAAGGCCTGCAAAATATTTGGCACTTATGATTTGCAAATCGCTCAGGGGCTTGGTAAGCAACAATTCCATGGTACCTGATTTTTTTTCATCAGCAAATGAACGCATGGTAATGGCCGGTATGAGGAACAAAAAAACAAAAGGCGCTACCATAAACAAGCCATCGAGAGCCGCATAGCCAAAGTTCAGAATATTCAGATCGTTGTTGAATACCCATAAAAACAAACTGTTTATCAGCAAAAAAACAACAATCACGATATATCCTATCAGGGAACTGAGAAAACTATTTAATTCTTTAATAAAAAGCGTTAGCATGACATTTTTTTGAGTGGGCAAAGATACAATAAATAACTATTACGATAATTTTATGCAGGAGGTTTTTTTAAACAGTATCGGGCAATAAACGGTTAATATAATACGCTGAAAAACAAATTTTTGTATGATTTTTTAACTTTTTATGAATAATTTATTTGCAAATTAAAATAAAGTACGTAATTTTGCACCCTCGTAAAAATGATTATGTAGCTCAGCCGGTAGAGCATTGCCCTTTTAAGGCAGGGGTCCTGGGTTCGAGTCCCAGCATGATCACGGAGAAAAACCAAAACACCGCTGTAATCCAAATAATTACAGCGGTGTTTTTTTGTTACACATAAATTCACACACAACTTGCCAAAATAGCACTAACTGAAAAAACAATATAGAGTAAACTTCGCTACTCTCGTTTTCTCTATTTGTTTCATCATCGGTGTAAACCACTGTAGAATTATTAAGAATGCCAAAAGCATTTTTAATAATTCACATTGGTATTACGAAAGGCAGACGGGCAGAATACGTGGGTGCAAAGAGCATTTTATCCCGGATGTCTGGGGGAATTAATACTTTATTTTTAGCAATGAGGTTGAAGATGCACACTTCGCACAACGGTAGAGTACTTTTAAATCCCGACAAAATCCCGACAATTTATTAATAATCCCGACAAAATCCCGACAACAAATTATTTAAAAAGATATTTACGATCTTTGGTTGTGCCTTTAGTTGTAAGATATCCTTTGTTCACAAGTGCTGTTAAATCTCGTAAAGCAGTTCTATCGGATAATTTAAACATCGTAACATACTCAATATTTGTTATAGAGCCATGCTTTTTTACATATAACAAGGCATCTATCTGACGTTTGTTTAAATTAGTTTTGGATAAAAATTCCAAATTGAAAATATCTCTTCTAATAATAACTGATAAGCCAGCACCATCAAAATTAAATAAGGGTTCGGGAAGGTCATGTTCAAGACAGGCGTTAATGAGTTTCAGCGTACCTCTGCCCCAGGTATCAATGTAACCGGCACGAAAAAATGCGTTCGCTATATCAGGATTTGATGCAATTGAAGGGTGTTTTTGTTTCAGATTATCAACAGTCCAGTGTTCAGGTAAGGCACCCGGGTTCCAGAAAACAATTTTATCATCATAAACACTTATCTGAACAGGAATACCAGATGTATAATCTTTATGGGTTAAGGCATTTAATAATGCTTCCCTGATTGCTTTCTCCGGGTAGATATATGTTTCGGTACGTGTGGAACGTGTGTAATCTATACTTTCTTTAAAGTATTTTGTGTATAACAAATCCAAGGCTGATTCTACCTGATGAAAAAGATTACCGTGAACTTCGTTGTGAAAGAGAAGATCATCATCTGTTTTAAAAAATCCAATTTTCACATAAGCACCTGTAACCAACTTTTCCGGGTCTTTACAAAATAAAAGGACAGCCGCTCTTTTTAACTTTTGTTTTTCTGATAGATGAAGACATTCCAATAAGAAGCTGTCCGATTCTTTCAGCTCACTTTTGGGGATGCGGTCGCCTTTTGCAGCTTCTTTTCTGAATATTTCAAATGCTGAAGGATCAAGGGCTTTTAAAGTAAAATCTGAAATGACTCCATCCCATTTTCTGCCGATTTTACCCAAAAGAAATTTTTCCAGAGCAGGACCTTTTAATTCCTGTTTGGTGCTGCCGGAACGGTAGTGATACTGACCTTTGTATGAAATTGGTGATGGATATGGTTCAACAATGATCTCAATATATTCTTTATTTTTTTCTTTGCGAAGATTGACATCAGGGACAATACCCAAGACATCTTTTATTTTATTTGGCAAATCTTCCAACAATTTTTTTGCAATAGACACGCCTATAACATTCCCATTATCATCTTTGCCAATAAATATAGTACCGCCCTGTGCGTTTGCGAACCCACAAATCCACTTTAGGTATTCATCGTGCCAGGATGATTTGTATTCTATGTTTTGATTCTAAGGCATTGAATAGCAAATTGAATTACAAAACTATTAATTTTAATAATGATAAAAATAAAAAAAGAACCAACTACCCTGAAAAGGCTTTATGGTTAAATAAATAAAACATTTGCAACAGAAAATAAAAAGGAATGCAAACGTCAAAGAGGATCACACCCGTTAGTGCGAATTAATTGTTAGGTTCTCTGGGAATAGGGGTATTCGAGGTTGGTCTTTTTGTTTTTTAGGATAGCATAACATGGTATGGAATTCCGCGCCGGCGGGGTTTTCAAATTAAATTTGAATCAGACACAGCATAGGTAGAAAAGAGTGCGAAGTTCGGAAACTTCGCACAACTGGGATGAAATGAAAAAAGTAATCCCAGCATGATCACAAAAAAAGCCACCTTTTCAAGTGGCTTTTTTTGTTTTTTTTAGTATCCCTGAACCATTGTAATGTGGTGGTTCCATATGGATTCTGCCCCAAAATGGTAAAAAAAAATTTTATTCCCTCTTTACCTAATAATTCAAAATATTATACTAATTTTGATTTCATGGTGCGTCTAAATTATTATTCACAACATCGAAAAACGGATGAAGATATCTGGTTTCTATGATAGCGTCTATAAAAAAGTTCCCTGTAATTCTATGACAAAATACAACAGAACAATTAACTAATTCCTGAAAAAATAAATAACCAAAACCATGGACTTTAAAGATTACATCAAACAAATTGGCGACAGAGTTGTAAAACTCAAAGATCAACTCCAAACAGAAGAAGCAACAAAGAACGCTTTCATAATGCCTTTTTTACAAGCATTGGGTTACGATGTTTTCAACCCTCTTGAAGTCGTTCCCGAGTACACGACTGATATAGGTACAAAAAAAGGTGAGAAAATTGATTACGCAATTTTTAAAGATGGTATTCCAACAATATTGGTAGAGTGCAAACATTGGGCTCAAGACCTAAATCTACATGACGGACAGCTTTTGCGCTATTTCCACGTTTCCAAAGCAAAGTTTGGACTTTTGACAAATGGTATTAACTATCGGTTTTACTCTGATTTAGTTGAGCCAAACAAAATGGATGAAAAACCATTTTTAGAGTTTAATATTAACGAGATAAAAGACAACCAAATTGAAGAACTCAAAAAGTTTCATAAAACAGTATTTAATGCAGAAAGCATTGTAAACACCGCCAGTGAGCTTAAATTCATTAATGAATTAAAGCAACTTTTCCAGCAAGAGTTGTCAAACCCTTCTCCAGAGTTTGTAAAGTATTTTGCCAAACAGGTATATCCAACTTCTGTAACTGCTAAAGTTTTAGAACACTTCACTGCTTTGACAAAGAGGTCAATCCAACAACATATCAGCGACTTAATCACTGAACGCTTAAAAACAGCATTGACAAAAGAAGATGAAGCAACAAAAGAACAAGAAACAATTGCTGCAGAGCAAGCAAAAGTTGAAGAGAGCAAAGTTATTACAACCCAAGAGGAACTTGAGGGTTTCTTGATTGTTAAAACCATTCTTCGTCAAAAAGTAAACGCAACCAGGGTTTCATTTCGAGATGCTAAATCATATTTTGCAATTTTGCTTGACGACAACAACCGTAAGACAATTTGCAGACTTTATTTGAATGGTGGCAAAAAATACTTGGCAATTCTTGACGACCAGAAGAAGGAAATTAAAAATGAGATTTCAAGTCTTGACGACATTTTTAATTTCTCTGATGCTCTTATTAATGTTGTTGAGGTTTACAATAATCAAAAATAAAAAAAAGCGGACAGAAAGTAATAATGGTAACAGCAAGGCTTGTGAAAAACGTTATAGTGCATTATTAAATAATGTAAACATGGTCCGGGCATACTTGAATTCCTCTCACACATTTCATATCTTTGTTGTATGCTTCCAACAAACAGTATCGCAATTTCAAAGTCTTAATAAGTAACAAACAAAAATAAATTAGACTTTATGAAAAAGCATTTATCTTTCTGCCTCTTATTAGCAACAATTCTTTTTTTTACCTCATGCAAAAAAGAAAGTAATCCAGACACTGTAGTCACTAATCAATATACAACAACGACAAGTTTAGATGGTTTTGGAGACCGACCCGGAACGCCCTCCGGTTACCTTTTTTATTTACCTTTTAATGTACGTATTACAACACCGATGATAATTTATGATAGTGCCGCATCTACTTATCCAAGATATGGTGTTGGAGTTATCTATGCTATTTTTACCTTAGAAAATTTAGGCAACAATGCTGCAACTATTCAATTTCCTGCAGGACTTATTTTCCTGCCTGATAACGATTCTTCACAATCGGGCATGACGCTTAAGACCGTAAGTTTGACTCTTCCTCCAAATGGCATAGAAAGAATTCGTTTGAAATTTGCTTGTATTAATAAAAACAAAAACTTCTTTACTGTAAATTATTTTACAACGAGCGTAGTATCTAACAACAATCAGGTCGAGACCTTGATAAATGCACTTAAGAATAAAAACGACAGTGTATTATTCAATCATGACATGCGATTGCAAGAAATTGTTTATGATATTTCAGACGGCAATGGACTTACTCAAGCAGATTTAGATAGTATCCAAAGCTGGTAATAGCATGAATAAAATCTTGACAATATTAATGATTTCATTAATACCCCATGCCTCACTCGCGCAATGGATACAAACCAAAGGGCCTTACGGCAAAACAGAAATTACGGCTATTGCCGTGCAGGATTCGCTGATAGTGGCTTCCAGCAAGTGCGGATATTATACAAAATCCGAAATTTCAGAAAATTGGAACCTGCGTTCATTATGGAGTTTTTCATGCTTCACCGTAAAAGGCGACAGCTTATATGCCGGTTCAGCCACCAGCGGATTGAAGCTTATTGACCTTGCGCACCCCGAAAATCCTCCAGCCGACATCAATACTGACATCGCTGTAAAGGCTTTAGCTCATGAGGGTACGTATCTGTACGCTGGAAATCAAACCGGAGGCTTTATGAAATCAACGGATGGCGGGCTGAACTGGACATCCTATAACGAGGGGTTACCTGTGGATACTATCTATAATCCGTGGAGCGGATATTATTATTTGCATCATGTTTCGGCCATAGAAGTGGCCGGCGGCTATGTTTTTTGCGGCACCAAAAATGGTATTTACAAAAACTCCGGCAATCTCAGCTTATGGACCGAAGTCAATAACGGCATTGCTCCTGCCATGGTCAATGTCCTTAAAGCCTATAACGACACCCTGCTCGCCGCCATACATACAAAACTTTACAGGAGTACGGACTACGGTAACCATTGGGAGTTGCTCCACACCACAGCTTCGGGCATTAGTTCTGTTCTGAAAACCGGACATAGCATTTATGTGGGTACCGAAGACCATGGAGTTTATTATTCGCCCGATAATGGACAACAATGGCAGCAGCTAAACACCGGACTGACAGATTTGAAAATAACGGCCCTGGCAGTTTCTGATTCATCGGTGGTGTGCGGAACAAAGTCCGGCGGGGTTTGGTTTGTGCAAGGCAGCGAATGGCTTCCTGACAGGGATGGTATGATCTGTTCATCGGTAAGTTCAATGACTGTTACTCAGGATCATTTGTTTGCCAACGACGAAAACCATGTTTTCCGGCTAAACGGCGGAGATAACTGGGATGATTTTTCGCCTACTATCAGCTATGATTTTTTTAGTTCGCTCAGTCACATGAACGACACCATTGTTTTATCTGTTGAAAACAACACGCCGCCCGATGCTCCCTATATCATGTACAGTCCCAACAACGGCAGCAGCTGGCAGCAGATCACCAGTCCGCCTTTTGCCGGCGACGATCCTTACAGGATTTATTGCGACAAGCACCGGATTTATGCCCGTGAAAATGAAATTATGTATTATACCGACAACTTAGGAGGCACCTGGACAGAGGTCAGCCTGCCTTCGCAATACTGCAATCAGTTTAATGATTTTATTGTATTTCACAATTCTCCCTTTGCTGCCGCCTGCGGTAACGGGCAAGTGCTGAAACTGGATAATAACCAGCAATGGGTAATCAGCAACAACGGCCTCCCTGCGGACCGGGAACCCATTGCCCTGGCAGCTTCCGACAGCGTCCTATACACGTATATCAATGTGCACGGGATGTATGTAAGCCTTGATGGTGGTAACAACTGGTCCTTTGCCAATTATGGGTTGCACACCGACTATTCGATAAACGATTATGCCGGGTATGACAATCTGTTTTTTGTTACAACCAACAAAGGCGTATTTGTTACCAATGATAATGGACAAAACTGGTCGGTATGTAATGACGGATTGAAAAACACCAATGCCATTGCTATCGGGATATTCCGGGACACCTTGTATGTTTCCACCCAGGGCAATGGAGTATGGAAATGTGCCATAAACGATGTGCATACCTCGCTGCAGGGGGTTCAGGAATTTTCGTCCTCCTATTTCTTTTTTCCCAATCCGGCCAAAGACAAAATTTTCATAGCAAACAGCATGGAAGCGGCTGATTATACAATTTTTGACATGACGGGGAAACAGGTACTCACGGGACACATCAAGGCAAAAGAGGCAATTGATGTTTCAAAAATTAATAACGGAATGTATGTTGTCCGCCTACTGATTAAAGACACATTTCATATTGCAAAGCTGGTGATTAATAAAGAATAATTTTTAATAATCACCATAAATTACCTGAAATCTGAGCTTGCCTAAGGACTGGAAAACACAGTTCGTGCTACCACTTGTTTACATCATCCTGTTTGTAAACTTTTTTAGGCAAATGTTTGTATTATGAACACACGTTCATTACCTTTGCGCAAATTTTTTTTTGAGCACTATACAAAACAAGTCAGAACACCGGTGCTGAAAAGTATATCAGAGCACTGCGAAAGGAATAACAGCCTACTATGCCACGACCGCCAAGGAACCGAAAAGTATGTACACCGCCCAAAATGACAGGGTTTAAACCTTATGGATTACATAAATGCTCCGCCCAGCCCATCATATTATCCTATGATGAATTTGAAGGCCTGAAGTACATCAATTACGACAATGTTCAGCAGGGTGAAGCGGCAGCAAAGATGGAAATTTCGAGGCCAACCTTTTCGCGCTTATACCAATCGGCGCTTAAAAAAATAGCCACGGCTTTTGTAGAGGGAAAAACCATAGAAATTGAAGGTGGCAACATACAGTTTACCAACGAATGGCTCCGATGCCGTAACTGTTACAAATTGATAAACGGCCGAAAAAAACACGAGCAATGTGCTGAGTGCAGGTTTTATGATGATGAAGAGAAAATTGACATTAATAATATATGTAACCAAGCGACTTTAAAAAACAAATAGCAACAATACACTAAATTACAAACCATTAATCATTATGAAAGTAGCGATACCAACAAGACAGGGCCAGGTTGATGACCATTTTGGCCATTGCGAATACTACACGATATTCACAATCAACAACGGGACAATAGAAAATCAGGAAATGCTTCCATCGCCTGCTGGCTGCGGCTGCAAATCCAACATCGCGCCTAAGCTGGCGCATATGGGCGTTAGCGTGATGCTTGCCGGAAATATGGGCGAAGGCGCCCTGAGCCTCCTGTCGTATCATGGCATATCCGTTTACAGGGGCTGCAGCGGCGATGTAAAAGAGCTTATCGGCAAATACATTCAAGACACCATCACCGACAGCGGAAAAGGCTGCGCCAGCCACGAAGGTTGTAACACACACTAAAAAACACAGAAACTTTTTAATAACAATTTAAACTATACGAATTATTATGGAAACAAAAAAATCAGGATTTAACACTAAGCTGATTCACGCAGGAGCTTACGAAGACGAATTTGGCAGCGCTACCGTGCCTATTTATCAAACGTCAACATTTAAATTTAAGAACGCCCAACACGGCGCCGATTGTTTTTCGGGAAAAACCGAGGGATTTATTTACAGCAGAATTGCCAATCCCACCATTCAGGCGTTGGAAAACAATATAGCCGCCCTGGAAAACGGTTACAAAGGGATAGCTACCAGTTCGGGTATGGGAGCAATCAACTGCGTGTATATGGCATTATTGGGTGCAGGCAACCATATTGTCAGCTCCGATGCGGTGTATGGCCCTGCACGGGGTGTGCTCGAACAGGATTACGCACGTTTTGGCGTGGAAGCCACCTTTGTAAATACTGCAAACATTGAAAACATCAAGGCAGCCATCAGGCCCAATACCAAAGTGCTCTACATCGAAACACCGGCCAATCCCACCATGGATATCACCGATATCGCTGCCTGCGCTGAAATAGCCAGGGCACATAACTTAATCCTTGTGGTTGACAATACTTTCTCATCGCCATACTTGCAGAAACCTCTTGATCTGGGAGCCGATGTGGTATTGCACTCAGTAACGAAATTTATCAACGGCCATGCTGACATTGTTGGCGGCATCATCGTTGCAAAAGATCCTGAATTTTACAAGAAAATCCGCCACAGCATGGTATATATGGGTTGCAATATGGATCCCACGCAAGCTTATATGGTGATTAGAGGCGTAAAAACCCTGGCGCTTCGCATCGAACGTTCGCAGGAAAACGCCATGAAAATTGCCAGATACCTGGAAAACCACCCCAAAGTTGCCTGGATAAAATACCCCGGTCTGGAAACACATCCCCAATACAAACTGGCAAAAGCCCAAATGACCGGATTTGGCGGAATGATGAGTTTCGGGTTAAAAGGCGGTTATGAAGCCGGACGCAAACTGATGGACAACGTGCATCTTGCCCTGCTTGCCGTTTCATTAGGAGGTGTAGAAACCCTCATCCAGCATCCGGCATCGATGACGCATGCTGCTGTGAGTAAAGAAGACAAACTATCCGCCGGCATTACCGATGACCTCATTAGATTTTCGGTAGGTATTGAAGATGTGGAAGACATCATCCAGGACCTTGCCGACGCACTGGAAAAAGTATAGAACCAGCAGACGTCATTCTGCGACATCAAAACCTCATTAAAAAAAGTATTCCCCGCCACCTGGCTGGGAATACTTTTTTTATCCACCGGAATAAGACAAGTTCCATAATTTTTCTATTTGCATAGATTGCCTCTATACTGCGAACGTAACCAAGGATAGAATTATTAACCAGAAGACCGTTTAATAAGTTGAAAAATTATAAAGGAAAGCATGAAGGTGAAAATTTTATAAACTAAATTTGCAGCATAAATTTTGACATCACTACAAAAAAACTAACATGAAAGTTGCATTAATAGGCGCCACCGGACTGGTAGGACAAAAAATGATACAAGTGCTGGAAGAACGAAAGTTTCCCGTTACAGCCTTTTTCCCTGCGGCTTCCAGCGCCTCCATCGGAAAAAAAGTAACACTCAACAACCAACAATACCCGGTGATTAGTATCGAAGATGCCATAGCTGCAAAGCCAGCCATCGCCCTATTTTCAGCCGGCGGTTCTGTATCCTTGCGCTACGCGCCGTTGTTTGCCCAACAAGGAACTTTTGTCATCGACAACAGCTCGGCCTGGCGTATGTATCCCGACAAAAAACTTATTGTTCCCGAGGTGAACGGAGCCTTATTGACCAAAGAAGATAAAATCATTGCCAACCCAAACTGTTCCACCATACAGCTGGTGATGGCCTTAGCCCCTTTGCACCGCAAATATAAAATTCACCGACTGATAGTATCCACCTACCAATCGGTTACCGGTACCGGCCAACTGGCTTTTCAGCAACTAATGGATGAAAGAAAAGGAATCAGCGGCTTTAAGAAATACCCCCATCCTATCGATTTGAACTGTTTTCCGCACGGAGGCGACTTTACCGAAAACGGTTATACCACCGAAGAAATAAAATTAGAAAACGAAACGCGTAAAATACTGGGCGACCAATCTATCGCCATCACGGCCACGGTGGTGAGGATTCCGGTGGTGGGCGGCCATTCCGAAACCGTGAACATTGAGTTTGAACGCGACTTTGAATTGGCCGACATAGTGAACCTGCTGAGTAACGCCCCTGGTATCGTGGTTCAGGACAAACCGGAAGAAAACCTTTATCCCATGCCGTTGACGGCACATGACAAAGACGAAGTTTTTGTCGGCCGTATAAGAAAGGATTTTTCCAGTCCGAAAAGCCTGAACATGTGGGTAGTTTCTGATAATTTGCGCAAAGGAGCGGCCACCAACGCCATACAAATTGCCGAAACGTTAACAGAGAAAAAATTCGTTTGATGGAAGTATTCAAATTTGGCGGTGCTTCGATAAAAGATGCGGTGAGCATAAAAAATGTTCCTGTCGTTTTGGAACATTTCAAAAATAAAAAGATTGTCGTGATCATCTCGGCGATGGGCAAAACCACCAACGCCCTCGAGCAGCTTCTCCGGTCGTATTTCAACAGGCAGGAAGATACCCCGAGCCACCTCCAGAATATCAAAGATTTCCACTTTACCATTATAAAAGAGCTGTTTCCCGAAGAAAACCATCCCGTGTATGCCGATATCAACCAACTGTTCGATAAGATGGAAAAGGCTATTGCGCAACCTCCTGATGCCAACTTCGATTATCAATACGACCGCATAGTGCATTTCGGGGAAGTAATCTCGTCAAAAATACTCTGGCATTTCCTTAATTATTCCGGAATACAGGCTGCATGGATGGATATCACCAACGTGCTGGTAACCAACAACGAATTTCGCAACGCCAAAGTGAACTGGCAAAAAACACATGAGCAGATACAAAAGCACCTGGTGCCGGTCATTGACAGTAACCCAATAACCGTGCTACAGGGCTTTATCGGCAAATCCGAAACCGGCAGTGTGGTAACCCTGGGCCGCGAAGGCAGCGACTATTCAGCCGCTATCATAGCCTACTGTACCGATGCGGAGAGTGTCACTATCTGGAAAGATGTGGACGGCGTGTTGAATGCAGATCCCAAATTCTTTGCCGACACACAGATAATAGAAAATATATCTTATGCCGATGCCGTTGAAATGGCTTACTACGGAGCTTCTGTGATTCATCCGAAAACCATCAAGCCCCTGGAAAACAAAAACATCCCGTTGTATGTAAAACCCTTTGCCAATCCATCAGCCGCCGGAACCGCCATCCAGAGCATACCCGCAAAATTGCCCATACCTGTTAATATTTTCAAAACCAACCAGGTGCTGATTTCTATTTATCCCAATGATTTTTCATTTATAGCGGAGGAAAACCTGCGTGATATTTTTTCACTATTTGCCGACCTCAAAATCAGCATCAACCTGATGCAAAACACAGCCATAAGTTTCTCTGTGATAATTGATTATCACCTTGAAAAACTCGACAGTCTCATAGGCGGGTTGCAAAAATATTTTAAAGTACGATATAACACGGGACTCGAGTTGATTACTATCCGTAATTTTAATGAGGCTACCATTAAAAAAATCCTGGGAGGCAAGAAAATTTTACTGGAACAGAAAACCCGGTACAACGCACAATTTGTAGTCAGAAATAATAATCACCAAAAATAGTCCCCACTTTGTTTTCGGGGCATCTTCAACAGTACTATCCTCTTTTCGCTACTATACCAGCCGGTTGGGATTCGTTATTTCTTTTTGTTCATCACTGCGGCCACGGCCAGGATAATGCCTAATACGACACCCAAAATGGCTGCAAACAGCACCTGAAAATGCCCTGGCAACAGGAACGTGATGGTATGTGCCGGAAACCAGAACAGAGGAATGGTTTTTTTGTACACAAAATTCCACTGCACATCCCAGTTAATACCCGAAAAAATCTTTGCAAAAGGTATGGGCGTTATCAGCGACTTCATGCTGCCGTGGTTCATGGTAATATGGGTGTCGGTGATTTTGTGAAAGGTCATCATCACCGGTGCGTAAGCCATATTGAGGCAAACGCTGATGCAGAATGCCGTTAAAAGTTTCAGTGTCGAAAAATCGCCTTTTATAGCATCAACAGCACCCGAGAGGCCAAGATATTCAAGGCAAGCCGGTGTCCCCACCGAAAAAATTTTGAAGGCGATGGCAATAGTGGCTCCAAGAAAGGCCCACACCACCGCGCGCGGTATGATACCGAAACCTTTTTCAAAATAATTGCCGGTCTTGATGCGCAGGCCGATTAGTTCGCCCGTGGTAGCCAGGATGCCAAATTTCAGCATGGCAAGCAGTATGGGATGCGCTGTATTTGCATTAATATAAAATTTGTACAGCGCAGGAAATATTACGAATGGCAAAAACAAAATTGCCAGAAACATGATCATGTACAGGTCTTTGAGTTTCATAGTTTTTTTTGGCTAAAGTACAAAAATATTATCTCCTATAAATTTATGATCGGGGGTGAAACTGAATGATGGCGTCGCGTAAAAATTCCCTGTCGAGATGAGTATATATTTCGGTTGTGGTAATGGATTCGTGACCAAGCATATCCTGGACGGCGCGCAGGTCGGCGCCCCCTTCGATCAGGTGTGTGGCAAAAGAATGCCTGAAGGTATGAGGGCCTATTTTTTTCTTCAGGCCTATCTTCTCCGCCAGGCCTTTGATCATCAGAAACACCATCTGCCGGCTCAATCTGGCGCCCCTCCGGTTTAAAAACAAAATGTCGGCACTGCCTTTTTTTATCTCACAATGCACACGCACATGTTCCAGATACAAACGAATCTGCTTCATGGCAGATGTACCTATGGGGGCCAGCCTCTCTTTGTTGCCTTTGCCGATGATACGCACAAAACCCTCATTAAAATAAATATCGGAAATTTTAAGGTTTACCAGCTCCGACACCCGCAAGCCACATCCATAGAGGGTTTCCAGTATAGCCTTATTTCTTTCGCCTTGCGGCAGACTCAGGTCTATGGCACCTATCAGTGCGTCGATCTCCTGAATGCTGAGCACATCAGGAAGCTTGCGGTTTATTTTGGGCGATTCCAGCATGGCAGCAGGATCGTTTTTGACAATATTTTCTATGATAAGGTATTTGTAAAAAGCCCTGATGCCCGAAATCACACGGGCCTGGGTGTAGGGACTCATCCCCAGTTCGTTGATCCATTTTAAAAAAGCCTGAAGATGTTGCAGGCTTACTTCTTCAGGTTTTATTGCCTGCTGTGAATATTCAAAATACTGAAGCAGCTTCTCTACATCGTGCAGATAAGCATCAATTGAATTAACCGAGAGTGATTTTTCGAGTAATAAAAATGACCGGAAACCTTTTAAATAAATACTCCAGTTTTTCATTTATCGATTATAATAAGAAAATCCTACCAGCCGCTGGCCAGCACATCCACAATATGCATGGTTTTCATCGGCAGTTTGTGCTTTGAGATATACCCTTGCAGGTGCATCAGACAGGAGGCTTCCGTTGAAACAATATAGTTTGCCCCGCTATCGATGGCATTTTGCACCTTTTGTTGCCCCATGGCCGTTGAAATCGGCTCAAATTTCACCGAAAAAGTGCCGCCGAAACCGCAACAAACCTCATTATCTTTCATCTCATTCAATTGCAGGCCTTTCACGTGGCGCAACAATTTGCGGGGTTGTTCCTTGATGCCGTATTCGCGCAAGGCAGCACAGGCATCGTGATAGGTAATCACATTGTTAAATTCAGCGCCAATGTCTTCCACATGGAGCACATTGACAAGAAAATCGGTAAATTCATAAATATTACCTTGTATCTGCTTACATTGATTGTGCAAAGAGGAATTATTAAACAATTCAGAATAATAATTTCGCACCATGCCTACACACGATGCCGAAGGGGCAACAATTTTCCGGTTGTTGGAAAAATCATGGATAAACTTCTCCCCCATGCGGCGGGCATCATCCCAAAAGCCGCTGTTGAAAGCCATCTGCCCGCAACAGGTTTGTTCGGGGTTATAATCAACACCTACGCCAAGTTTTTCAAATATTTTAACCATGTTGGCACCCACCTGCGGATAAACCTGGTCGATGAAACATGGAATAAACAAGTCAATAATCATGTAATAATATCTTTAATGAAAGCAAATGTAAAAATATTTTTTGTTTTTTAGTACTTTTGGATAATTAATCATATGCTGATTTTTTTAATCACATGAAGTATTATACACTTTTTCGGCAAATGTATAAAAAACACCATGCACCGCAAGGGATTTTTTCTTTGATTTCGGCTTCTTGCCATAACGCCACCTTTATTAACTTGTGCTTATATTAAACAACATGCCGCAGCGCTATTTCATCAAACTTGCCTACGACGGAAGCCGCTACCATGGCTGGCAGCAGCAGCACAATGCCCTGAGCATCGAGCATCTGGTCAATGAAGCTTTGAGCACGGTGCTGCGGCAGGCTGTAAAAGTTACCGGTTGCGGGCGTACCGATGCAGGGGTACATGCCGCTGAGTTTTATGCACATTTTGATTGCAACAGCACTATCGAAAACAAGGAAACAACGGCATATAATCTGAACAGCCTCTTGCCCGATGACATTGTCATACATCAGATCATTAAAGTGAAAGAAGATGCCCATGCGCGTTTTTCGGCAGTGCGGAGAACTTATAAATACTATATCAACACCTGTCGTACGCCTTTTGGCAAAGAATATGAGTTTTTTATGCACCGCAGTCCTGATATTGCTTTGATGAACCACGCATGTGAGATTTTGATGGAATACAAGGATTTTTCGTGTTTTTCGAAGTCGCACACACAGGTAAATAATTTCTTTTGCACGATTTTCGAAGCCGGGTGGCAGCAATCCGAAAGCCGGTATGTGTTTATGATTTCGGCTAACCGTTTTTTGCGAAACATGGTCAGAGCCATCGTTGGAACCATGCTGGATGTGGGCCTGCATAAAACTGACCTGAATGAATTCAGGAATATCATTGAAAAAGGTTCACGTTCTGATGCAGGCATGTCGGTAGCGGCAAAGGGATTGTTTTTGACCAGGGTTGAATATCCTGAGGATTTATTTGAAAAAGATGAGTAAAATTAAAAAGGATTTGCCGATTTATTTGAGCGACAAATATGATAAATCCATAACTTTTCAGGTAATGAATCATTTACAAATAAAAAAAACAGTTTCAATTATCTTATGCTTTCTTGTACCAATAATTGGATTATGTCAGAACATATTGGTGCCAAATATTCCAAAAGCACTTTATACCAGACAAGCACCGGGATATAATTACGATAGTATTCTTTTTAACATTTATATTAAGAATCATTCCATCCAGCTATCAAGTATTTTGGGAGTACAAAGTATAGATAATTTCGCACAGATTGATGATTATTATTGTAATGTAGTAAAGTATAAAAGTTCCAGATCTTCAAATTTTGCTAATGATCCGTATAATATTCTGCTATTTATTGACTCGACAACGTCTTTCACTAAGGTTGACGAGTTATTTGAAGAGCTGAGGACACTGGAGCATGAAAAAATATTTCTGAGTACAAATGTTTATCATAAACAAAACAGAGGGATATATATTAATTTATCGATTAATCCAGATAGCAGGCAAAGTATTGCATTAAGCTTATATGGAAATAATTATCATAAAAGGAAATACATGTATCATTGTATTTCAATAAACAAAAAAAACGATTTACCACCACCTCCTCCTCTTGTTCCTGAAGATCCTGACCCTTTGGACCTTTACTTGGAATTGAAAAAAAAGGGCGCAGATTCAAATTTCTACTTTATTGAAATTGATAAAGGAAGACCAATTGTAAATCAAAGACTATGTGATGTTGATTATATTTCGGAATTAATATTAAACAGAGATTCAAAACTTTTTTTAAAACTCACTTCAAAAAACATTTACAATGACTTGATTAAACTCATTGACGTTCTGCATATCGGACAGGAAATTGCATATAAAAAAGCCAGTATGAGAATATTTAACAAAAAAATAAATAACCTGACTTATGATGAACTTGATGAAGTTTGTAGAAAACACCAATTGTATTTCAAAATATTGAGTTTAAGTGACCAGATTTACTTAGAAAAAAATAAATAATTAGTTTTCGACAGACATTAGTCCGACTTTTCACTTTTCAATAATAGTAGAAACACTATTCCGAATTAAAATGAAAAAAAAATATTATGCATATTTCATAGTTTCCCTGATCATGAATATTCATACCCAGGCTCAGTTTTTAGATGCCGGAGCCATGGTAAAAAACAACAACCTGACTATTTACGAATTTTATAACGACACTGATTCCACTGCATTAAAAAAAACTATTTTCAGGATTGACAGCCTTTATCAGATTGGCAAATACAAACAGGCGCTTTCCATTGTTAATAATATACTCCATAATGATTCTACGTTTTATCCGATTTATGGCATTCGGGCATTTATAAATTTTGGTATTACGGATTACCATGAGTGCATTAATGATTGTAATCACTTCCTGGGATACGCAGATTTAAATGAATTATTGATGATAAGAGGGTTGGCTTATTTTCAGGCGGAAGACTTTGACAATGCAAAAATAGATTTCGACAAGCTGATAAGACTTGATAAAAAGTATTATGTGTTATATTCCATGTGGAGCAGTTATTTGGCAAGCAGCGGAGAGTGTGATGAAGCCGCGGACTATTGCAGGCTGGCACTAAATAACTGCCACGATCGCGTCACCTATTTTTATGCTGCCCAATATTATTTGAATTGTGAAAAGGCCGATTCAGCTTTATTCTTTATAAATAAAACCCTCGATTCCACAAGGTATATTGACGCATACTTGCTTAGGGCTTCTATCAAATATGAATTGGAAGATTTTGAAGGGTATGAGAAGGATTTGGATACCGTTATTTTTGATATTGACAAGGTAATTAAACTAATTCCATATAACATGGACTTATACCAATTCAAATACCAGGTGCTCATGTCTTATGATGAGTTCTATAGCGCATTGCAGGTTTTGGATACGATGCTTTTGTACCAGCCGTCTGCCGAAACATATTTACAAAAATATTATTTATGCAAAAGAACTGCCATGGATAAAGAGGCTGAAGCCGCATTAAATAAGGCAATCGAAATGGATTCTACCAACAGTCATGTCATTACTTTTATGATCGAAACTTATACAGAACAACAAAAATATAGCGACGTGATTAAACTATGTAATAAAATAATCGATCAAACGCTTAATAAATATGGACCATCTGACGTCGCCTATGCTTACCGCAAAAGAGGAAATGCGAAATATTTATCAGGTAAAAAAGCAGAAGGTTGCGAAGATATTCAAAAAGCTGCATCCATGGGGGACATAGATGCAAAGATCATTATGGAACAAACATGTAAGTTAATCAAAAAATAATATAGGTATGAGAAAGAAAAAGTTAGCCGCATTTTTAGGGATGGTCTCGATAATAACCATTCTCACATCATGCAAAAAGCTAGACCTGGCAGTTGATGTGCCTGATTGCCTTGAAAAAAAAATAGGACAAATCAGGGATGAACCTGTAAGAAACCCTCCTGCCGAAGTGTGGCAATGGAAAGCAGATGGTAAAACGTATTATTATATAACATCTGATTGTTGCGATCAGTATAATTATCTTTATGATGATGGATGCAATCAAATCTGTGCGCCTGATGGAGGCATTTCAGGGCTTGGCGATGGAAATTGTCCTGATTTTTCGGGCTCCGTGGAAAAAGTCCTGGTATGGAAAGATAAAAGGTAAAAGATTTTCTTTGCCATATATGAAGTATCCTAAATTTTAAGGCTGTTGGTGCTGATACAACGGCACCGCGGGCCATCCCCAAATCTTCGAATGTAATGATTGTCCATAAATCCACGTGATCCATGTGGGAAGCTCCCCATTGAATGAGCATGGCTAAACAAATATTTTAAAAAGCCAGTGTGATTTAATAATACTGACAGGACATCATTCACAATCCTTATTAATACTCATCACATAGTTGTCTATCACCTTAAGATCTTTGGCTGTCTGGCTGCCTGCAAAACCGGTGATATGATCATACGTTACTTTTTCCAGGTATTCCTTTAAAAAAGTTTTAGCCAGCGTAAGGTACGACCAGTGCCACTTTTCTTGCTGATACCCGCCCTGACGTTTATCGCCCAGGGCAGTAAAAGGCTGGCAGAACCCGAATTTATGAGCATTTTGGCAAAGCCATTCATAAGTTTTTTTCCCCGCCGCAGTCTCAAAATATTTGTTATCAACACTGTTGATGTCCACATCGGTTCCCCAGTGGTGCCGCGAGGTTCCGGGCATAGAACTGTACTTAAGTATGATACGCGCCCGTTCCACAGGATCATTTACAGTAGTTGCCAGATTTTTTCCATCCACCAGCCTGCCACCATTCCATTTCTGCTCCCATATTGATTTCTGATAACGGAAGTTTCGAGCTCCCGAGATAATTTTCAGTTGCACTCCATCGTTTTTGGCTGCGTAAAACATTTTGATAAAAGCCTTGTAGGTTTCTTGCCCGATAAAAATTCCGCTACGGTTAGCATATTCAAGATCGCATTCCGTAAACGATTTCTCCTTTGCCGGATCAAATTTTCCTGTTAGAAATTCCACACTGACAATGGTGTCATTATCTGCGGTGTCGGCAGGCACCAACTTTTCTACTGTGCCGTATCTGGTCACAGTGGCCTCCTCCTTAGCTTGTATTGCCGCGGCCTTATTTTTACTGATTACTATATAATAAGAACAAAGCAACACAAGAGTTATTGCCATAAATATCCCGGTCCCTTTAAAAATCTTCATAACATCATCATTTGCTATCGTTCATAAGTAGCATGGCTTCCGTAAAAATACTTACTGCATTTAAGCCATATTTCTCCATCAATTCATCAGGTTGGCCTGATTCTCCGAAAGTGTCCTTTACCCCGATAATCTTCATCTTTACCGGGCAATGCTGCGCCACCACTTCGGCCACGGCACTGCCAAAGCCACCAAACACCTGATGCTCCTCCACGGTAACAATTTTTTTTGTTTCCCTGGCGGCCTCTATGATAATTTCCTGATCAAGCGGCTTTATAGTATGTATATTGATCACCCGGGCCTTAACACCTTTCATCTCCAGCATCTTGGCTGCCTGCAGTGCCTCCCAGACCATGTGTCCGGTGGCTATAATACTGATATCTTTGCCATCTTTTATAAGCTGGCCCTTACCTATTGTGGTTTCTATATTTTCCGGCATAAAATCTGGCACGGCTTCGCGTCCAAAACGGATATATACCGGCCCCTTGCAGTCTTTCACAGCCATTTTGGTGAGCAGGGTTGCCTGCGTAGCATCACATGGCGAAAGCACCGTCATTTTGGGAAGTGCCCGCATGATGGCAATATCTTCCAATGCCTGATGGGTTGCGCCGTCAGGGCCTACAGAAAGCCCTGCATGTGCTCCGCCGATGATGACATGTAAGTTGTTATAACATAGCGAAACCCGGATCTGATCGGCCGAGCGCAGGGCGGCAAAAACACAGTAGGTCGAAAAAACAGGTATCTTACCGCTGAGAGCAAGGCCGGCAGCCACACCTGCACAGTTCTGTTCGGCAATTCCCAATGAAAAAAAACGGTCAGGAAATTCCCTGGCAAACAAATCCAATCCTACGGAAGCAGTAATGTCGGCACCCAGTACCATCAGTTCGGGATGTAGTTTGCCTGCTTCGAGTATCCCTTGCCCGAAACCAGCCTTTGTAGCTCTGTTGCCTCTGTTCTCAAAATACATTTTTCTAAGTTTTTTTATTCCAATGCCGCTATAAATTGTTCAGCTTCTTCTTTTGATGGGGCTTTACCATGCCAACGATAATTGTTTTCTATGGCCTTTACCCCTTTGCCCATCAGGGTATTTGCAATTATCACCACAGGCCTTCCCGAAGATTTTTCATTTTCGGAAAACGATGATAATAATTCTTCATGATCATTACCATTACATGCTATGACTTTCCAGCCGAAACTTTGCCATTTATCTGCGAGGGGCTCTATCTCCATCACATCAGAATTACTGCCGTCAATCTGCAGTTTATTGCGATCCACAATAACACAAAGGTTGTCCAGGCGGTAATGCGATGCACCCATGGCAGCCTCCCATACCGATCCTTCCTGTAGTTCTCCATCGCCCATGACACAAAAAATCCTGTGATTTTTTTTATCATATTTCGCAGCCAGTGCCATACCTGTAGCAACCGACAAGCCCTGTCCCAGCGAACCGGCAGATAATTCAATACCCGGCAGGCCATGATCTCTGCCGGGATGGCCCTGCAGCCGCGAACCCAGCTTGCGTAATGTCAGCAATTCTCCTTCGGGAAAATATCCTGCCTGTGCCAGAGTGCAATACAAGACAGGTGCTACATGGCCTATCGATAATATCAGGCGGTCGCGATCTTCCCATTGCGGATTTTGCGGATTATGGTTCATCACCGAAAAATACAAACAGGTAAAAACATCGGCCAGGCCCAGCGAACCGCCGGTATGCCCTGAACCCGAAGCAGCCAGACTGCGAAGGATGTTCCTGCGGATATTGGAGGAAATCTTTTTCAGTACCTGAACATCCTGAATTTTATTTGCTTCCATACACTATTTTTTATCAGGGTCATCTCTTTTGATAATCTGTATGGTAAAATCACTCACCAGGGCAGCCAACGCCCCTACGGCAGCCAGCACCGGAAGTAGGGCCGTGCCAACAACCCCAATGGTAAGCGGTATCTCCATAAAAACATTGCCTTTCACATCCTTGATAATGATACGGCGAATATTGCCTTCGTGTAACAGTTGTTTGATCTTATCTAACAGTTGTTCACCCTTAACCGTGAATTCGGTTTTATCGTTTTCCATAACAAATAAAATATTTGTATTATTCAGCGAGATAAAAATACCACTTTTTTTTAGCCGGTAGTTTATCTGACTAAGGTAACATTACCCCTAAGTTTAAATTTCTTACCGGTAACGCTATGATAAATAATAAAATACACATATACCCCGCTCTCGCATAATTTTTCATTATTCTTGCCATCCCAGGGTATCTCAGGGTCGTTGGAATGAAATTGTATGTTGCCCCAGCGGTCAAATATATAAAAGTCGTAATTGTTAGGGTCAATTCCTGTAAAAACCGGCTTAAACGCTTCATTTAGTCCGTCATCGTTAGGCGTGAAAGCATTAGGAATATATACCAGTATTTCCGGATAAATCTTTACCGGCTTTGACACGGTATCAGCACAGCTCTGGCTGCTTGAAACAATCAACTGCACAACGTAGCTTCCCGAATCGGAGAATATGTGCACCGGATTTCTAAGATTTGAGGAGTTATAGTTATATGATCCCGGATCGCCAAAATCCCACGTCCATGTGATAGCGTTGGAAGAAAGGTCTATAAAGGTCATTTGCGGATTATCGGAATAGGCAACTTCGGGATTATTATAAAAATCGGCGACAGGCCTGATAAAAGCCCTGACCGTATCGATAGCCGACACCGGGCAGCCGTCAGGAGTCAGTGCTGTGAGATAAATCGGATAATTGCCGTTATAATTGAAAATGTGGGAAGGATTTGCCATGGCAGAAGTGTTACCAGCCGATGACAGATCCCCAAAATTCCAGAGCATGGTATTCGTATCGATAGTGCCCACCGGGCCGTAACTGAAATGTACATCCAAAGGACTACATCCTTCTTTTGGTTCAGCAAAAATAGCTAACACAGGTATGGTATAAACGCCCACGGTAACGGTAGTTGATCCCACACAACCGTCGGGGTTGGTGCCGGTAACGGTATAGGTGGTCCCTGCAGCAGGCGTAGCTACCACATTGGAACCTGTGGTGGAAGACAAACCGTCAGCCGGGAGCCATTCAAAAGTATACGCCCCGTTGGCCATCAACAATATGCTGTTTTCCGGACAGATAAATGGACTGTTGGGCGTTACCGTGATATTCAGCGCACCCATTACCTCAATGGTTGAAGAATCTGTATTACTGCAGCCGGTTACAGGATTGGTATAGTCATAAACAACCGTATGTGTACCAATGCCAGCGACAGCCGGATCAAAGGTAGCTCCTGTGATACCGGTACCCGTATAGGTGCCTCCGGCCGGAGATGCCTGTGCCAGGTTAAAAGCCGGCGAAGTAGTGCACAACTGCGGAAAAACAGAAAATGTGATTACCGGCAAAGGATTCACAGTGATGGTGTATGTGGCAGGAGTACCCGTGCAGGAATTGGCTGTTGCCGTAACAGCGATTGTTGCGGCCACAGGAGTTATCCCCGGATTGGATGCCGTAAAGGATGGCACATTATCAGATCCGCTGGCTGCCAGGCCAATGGAGGTCTGAGAGTTTGTCCATGAAAACACTGCGCCTGTGGTAGCACTTGTAAAAGCAGAAGCGGGCACCACATCGCCATGACAAACAGCAAAACTTAAAGGTACTGTTGCTACTGGAGACGGGTTAACGGTGATGGTATAGGTAGCTACAGTGCCCACACAACCGTTGAGCGTTGGTGTAACAGTTACTGTCGATGTTATGGAAGAAGCGGTGGTATTGGTAGCCGTGAAAGCAGGAGGATTGCCCGGACCACCTGACCCGAGGCCTACAGCGGCGTTGCTGTTGGACCAGGCAAAGGTCGTGCCTGTCAATGGCCCCGAGAGTGAAGTCATGGGTGCTGTAACACCGGCGCAATAGGTTTGGTTGGGGACTGCGGTCACCGTGGGCAACGGCTTCACCGTAACGGTTACAGTGTTTGCGCCGGTACATCCTGCTGTAGTGGTACCGCTGACTGTATATATGGTTGTTACTGTCGGTGTAACCGTAACTGTAGTTCCGCTAAGTGCCCCGGGCATCCAGGTATAAGTGGAGGCCCCGGATGCTGTCAGGGTCGAAGACGTCCCCAGGCAGATGGACGCCGGCGAAGCCGTGGCTGAGATTACGGCGTTAGGATTCATGGATACGGTAACGGTGGTGGAGCCGGTACATCCTGCAGCGTCAGTTCCGGTAACAGAATACGTGGTGATTGCAGATGGCGACACACTTACCGTAGTGCCGTTCAGAGATCCTGGCATCCATACATAAGTGTTGGCGCCGGAGGCTGTCAGCGTGGTTGAGCTTCCCGAACAGATGGACGTTGGCGAAGCATTGGCTGAAATCACAGGATTGGGATTAATGGATACAGTAACGGTAGTGTTTCCAGTACATCCGGTGGCGGTAGTACCTGTAACAGTATAAGTGGTATTTACCGTAGGTGAAACGGTTACAGAAGTTCCGCTGAGCGATCCCGGCATCCATGAATACGTGGAAGCGCCTGAAGCCGACAGAGTGCTGGAAGTTCCCGGGCAGATGGAAGCTGGCGAGGCATTGGCTGTAATAACCGCGTTAGGACTAATCGAAACGGTAACGGTTGCATTTCCTGAGCAACCAGCCGCAGTGCCGGTCACGGTGAATGTAGTATTTGTTGTAGGAGAAACCGAAACAGGCGAACCACTCAAACTCCCAGGCATCCATGCATAAGTGGTACCGGCAACAGAGCTGGTGGCCGATAATGAAGAAGAAGTGCCCACGCAAATGGAAGCCGGTGTTGCTGTGGGAGTAATCACAGGATTGGGTTTCACGGTAACAGTGACGGTAGTGGAGCCAATGCATCCGGTTGCAGAAGTGCCTGTTACGGTATAGGTAGTTGTGTTAGTGGGCGAAACGCTGACCGATGCTCCGGTAAGTGAGCCGGGCATCCAGGAATACGTGGAAGCGCCCGAAGCTGTTAATGTGGTGCTTGCGCCTGAACATATTGAAGCGGAGGCAGGCGTAACGGTTATAGTAGGTCCGGGATTAACAGTAACTGTAACGGTTGTGTCGTAGGTGCAGCCATAATTATCGGTCACACTGTAGGTATATGTGTTGGTGCCGGTAGTTGTAGGACCAACAGTTACAGGGTTGGTGCCCGTGGGTGCCAGACCAGGCCCTGACCAGGTATTGGAGACTATTGTGGGTGTAAAGCCCCATAATGAAGGATAAAGCGAAGGGCTAAAATTCACTCCCCAAGAGAAAATATATCCGTTATCCAAACCAAGGTTATCGGTAACAGTAATCGTCCATGTCCCGTTTAACGGGCAACCCACCAGCGACGTCCAGGCGCCGTATGCCTGATATGTTCCGGCATTAGCCTGCTGCACCGAGGTACTTACCTGCCCTATAGGGTCGGTATAGGGAGCTACCGTTGTCCAGTTGGCCGCATTATCAATATATCCCGATGTAGAAGTTGGTGAAAAGCAGTAATCATATCCGATGCCGGGTGTGGTATTCGAAGAGTTCCCGTCAACGGGAAGGTCTTGTCCCACAGGCTCTCCAAGTATAGTACCACCGCCCGAATTGGAATAAGGCAGTAGCACAATGGAACTACCATTGGGGCACGACAAGGAAATTTGCAGGTCTCCCATATATGTGTGTTCCATATTGAGGCAAACACTAACAATATCATTGACAGAGGATACTGTCTGTCCGGGAGAAAAATTAGTAAAGTTCAACCCTGTGGTGTATGAGACTCCTGATCCATCAGGGAGAAAAGTTGTTCCAGCCAAAATAGCTCCGGTTGGCTGCGACCAGGGTGTTGGGGTGGCCACGCCTGTCAGCGTGGTATTTTGGCCAACGCAGATGGTGGTTGGATTGGCATTGGTGCCTGCAAATACCGGTGTAGTGGACACCCTGACACGAATATCAATGACATTGGAACTTACACAACCATTGACATCAGTTACAACCAGACCTACCTGATAACCTCCGCCATTATTGTAGGTATGCGAAACACTCTGCCCTGTCGCAGTAGTCCCGTCACCAAAATTCCATGCAAAAGTAGATGTGGCATTGCTTTGAGTATAACTTGTTCCGTTTTGCGGATAATTGGCCGATCCGTTAAATAGTACAGTTTGTCCCTGGCAGATATTGATATACTGACCAGAAACAGCCGGCGTTGAACTTGCCAGTACGGCCTGAACAGTCTGACAGGGCTGTGTACAGGAAATTGTGGCCACCCACCCCGAATACTCCACTGAACCATCAGAGTGAAAGACGAAAGTGAGACAACCGCTGGCATTGCCATTTGTGGCCTGCACAATTCCGCTTAAAGGGGTGTCATTATCATAAGTGCCCAGGGTAGGAGAACCCGTATTTGGCCCATCATATATGGTCAGATAATCGTAGTTGGCTTCCACATTGAATGCCGTAAAATTAAGGCGCACTTTCGACCCCGGCGATGAAGGGCAAATGGTATAGGTAAGGTCCTGGCTGGAAGAATAATTTCCTGTACCACCGCTATCGTAAAAGGTCCCCGAACAGGTAGTAACAGTGGAATTACTCATGTTATATGACTGCGCCATGGAAAAATAACAAAAGGCACTAAACAATACCGCAAATAAGATTTTATGTAAAAAACTTTTCATAAAACTAGTTTTTGTAATGATTAAATCCCCCGGTAATTTCAGCATGGCTTCGAACAACCAAAACCTTGCGGCTTCCCTCTACTAGGTAATAATTCCTGACCGGAGAAATTTTATACCGGTACAGTAACAGATTGAATGCCGGCAGGTCATTAATGCTTAACACTTCGCCTGTATTCTGCTTGGTAGTCCTATCCATTTTGTAGAGGTAGGGATAAACTTCTGTATCTATCGGTTTCTCTTCAGGTATATCCATGATAAACCATCCCTCTTCCGTAAGATAGTTGTAATATAAGATACCATTTGGGTCCGCCGATAGTATGCCATTAATTTCAGTTTCTGTGAGTGCTGCTTTAACATATGCATTAGCGACTGTATTTTGTTGAGCAAAAGCCAGTCCCGAAATACTTAACAGCACACAGAAAATAATGATATTCCGTTTCATATTTACTTCATTAATTTAAAAATTAAACCTCACATACTTTAAACAATCATTGCCAAATATATATAATTTTTTCTGTTAGGTAACATTTATGATGTTTTTTCAATAGAATTTTCTGTGAATACCTTTCAAATTTTTCTTTATTTAAAAAAAATTTATTCAATAACCTAAACGTAAAAAACCACCTAATAATTAGGAAAATTATTAAACAACCGTCATTTTTTATTGAAAAAACTCAAAAACCTTATTGATTAAAGGTTGATTCTCGTCATTTGAAGCTAAAATGCAACTTCCTCCCAGCCGGAAAACCAAGGCTGGATGAAATGGGTATTTTTACAAACCCTGCGTGTTATTATGGCGGTAGGCAATAAATTCAGGATTAGCAAGGTCTTCTTTATTGTACTTGAGCGTGCTTCCATCGATGGTGTTTTTAATGACACCTCCGGCATAACGCAAAATGGCATCGCCGGCTGCGATATCCCATTCCATAGTACGTCCAAAACGCGGGTATTCATCGGCACGGCCTTCGGCCAGGGCGCACAGTTTCAGCGAACTGCCCATACTGACAAAATGCTTGGGGTTTTGTTTTGTCCCGAGATATTTGCTGGTTTTGGTGTTGATGTGCGATTTGCTGACCACGTATGTATAAATTTCTGTTTGGGTAGCAGGCAACGGGGTACTTTGGGAAATAATAACATCAAAAGCATTTTCACAGCCGTCAATGAACAACTTTGAAGCGTCATCCACCTTAAAAGCACCATGCCGGGCGGTACCATAATAAAGAATATCATGTGCCGGAGCATAGATAACGCCCATTACCGGAATACCTTCCTGCACCAATGCTATATTGACCGTAAAATCATTGCTTCGCGAAATAAATTCTTTAGTCCCATCCAACGGATCAACAAGCCAGAAAACTTTCCATTTTTGTCGATCCCTGTATGGAATTTTTATTGATTCTTCAGAAATAACAGGTATGTTCAAAGGCGCCAACCTTTCCAGTATTAGCTCATTTGCCGCTATATCGGCATTGGTAACAGGGGATAAATTCATTTTTAAACGAATACGCACCTTGTTATTATAAATATCCATTATTCTATGTCCTGCTTCTACAGCAGTTTTAATGGAAATCATAGTGAGTTCAGACATATCTTGTACCATAATATTTTTTATTAAGATTGCATAAGGTGAAAGCAAAAAGACAAATGTATTTCAAGAAGAAGCCTGGTTTTCCATACAATAACCCGCGAACCCTGCACGCATTTTGAGGTACGTAGTCTGTCCGTCGTTAATAACTATGGAAAAAGCCAGCGGATTTTCGTTTTTTGGCCTGTTCTTTATTTCTATCCTCAGCACATCAACCATCATGGGATTTACTATATTCAGAAATTTTATTTCATCGGCTTCGGTAAGCATTAGCTTTTGACCATTCAACACCTCGATCACCTCACGTATCATTTGTATGAGGCACACGCCCGGCACAACCGGATTCCCCGGAAAATGCCCATCATAGATAGCATGCTGTTTCTCCAGTCGTATGGCAACCACTGTTTTATCATCCTCCCGGGATGTTTCGACAATTTTAAAAAAAGAATCTAAAAGCATGGCAAATTATTTTATTAGAAATAGGTCGTCCGAAAGGGTACCGTTAATCTTACGGTTGTTAAACCAGATATCAGTTACATCGCCCGAAACTTCATTCAATTGAACACGAGCAACCGAAAACATTTTTTTCTCAAAAAACAAAACGATATTCTTAAAAAATGCTTTAATATCCTTTGATCCAGGCGTTAACACCAATTTAAAATTGAGATCATTTTCGTAATAACTGCAGGTGAAATCATTTTTTTCATTTAGCACATTCCCTTGTAATATCTTACCAAGAATTGTATTTAATTTATTAAAAGATTCGCTGGCAGTAAGGTCGTAAGAACTTGTTCTCTCATTATCTTCTATAGACATCCTGCCGTTGTTGATAACAATCAGGTATTTGAACGGCTCCGTATATTCCCAGCGGATCATCACACCATTTTTATAACAAAAATTGCCGTTCGAAACGACAGGTTCTGATAAAATACTCATATATTTTTTCTGAACAAAATCACACTCGATGGTAGTAAGTCCGGCATTGTATGTTCTAAGCCTGTTGTTGAAAAAGGCAGTATCTTCCATCGTTTTATACGAAGTATCCGGCACTGCCGCCAGGGTGATTCCTGATAACAGGAACAGCATCAGAAATATTTTATTAGATTTTTTATTCATATGCATCTGTTTTTAACGCTACATCTAAACGTGCAAACCCCAGTCGTTGTTGTCTGCATGTTTTGATAAATTCATCTGTTACATGGTCAATCCCGGTAATCCTGTCGTGAAACAGGACAATATCTCCAGCTTTCACCTTCGAAATTCTTTTTTTAAGTTTCTCAGGCCCTTTATTCATCGTATCAAGAGAACGCAAACTCCATCCTATCGGCAGGAGTTTCAATCTTTTCAAAGCAGTTTTTATATTTGGATTAGTAACTCCAAAAGGTGGTCTGAAAAAATGTGGTGTTACCCCAATTATTTTTTTTACCGTTTCTCCGGTTTTTGCAATATCATCGGCCACTTTTTGCGAGGACCAGAAACCGTAAAAGTTGTGATGCCGGTAAGAATGATTTCCAATGATATGGCCTTCATCAAAAAGTTGTTTTACCAAGCCGGGAAACTTTTCAGCCTTTTGTCCAATAACAAAAAAAACCGCCTGCACGTTATTCTCCCGGAGCACTTCAAGAATTTTCGGCGTGACCGCATCGTCCGGACCATCATCAAAAGTCAATACTACCGAGTTGTTCGAATTGATTCTGTTGATTACTTCAAAATAATATGACCAGCCTATGTTGAATGATCCGGCCACTATAGCAGAAGCCATTAGGTTTACAGGCAACACCAACCACCATAACGAAAGGCCAAAAAGAAAAATCAAAGCACCAGTAATAACAGCCATTACAAATGCAATGAGGAGCGTATTTTTAAATGTCAACATGAGGATAGCAAAATCATTGTATGTTCTGCGTTATCAAAATGATTGTACACCAGAATATTTCTATACGGGTCAGTATCAACACTGCGTAGTTTCATGGCTTCGGGGCAATAATTATTTTTCAGAATATTGGCGGAAGCCCAAGTAGCAAAAGCTGTTGAAGTGAAATAATCACCACACAAATGTTTGTAATATAGTATGTTGTTATTTGCAAAAATACTTGCCGAAAGTGCGTCGTACACGATATCCGAGGCTTTGTCGCCGCTGTAGCCCATTACCACGGCATCGATTTCATGAACCGAAAGGCCTTGCTGCCGGATAAAATCAGCTACAACACTTACAGTTTGCCCTGGATCGGCAGGTTTGTAAAAGGTTTTAACGCCATCAATGGCTGCATATGCATTTTCAGGATTAGCAGAAACCACAAAAAAGGAAGCGCCTTCACCGGCTATGCCGCCATCAGTCCGGTCAGCAAAAATACCGGTATCTGAACCCATCACGCTTTTGTATATACCCAGCCGTTTCATAATTGCATAAGAAACCTGGGTTATTTCGTCCACACCACCAAGCAAGATTTTTGCACCTTGCTGCTCATAAGCCATCATCATAGCATCAAGCAAGGCATTTTCAAACGAAAAACAGCGGTGGACGTATGCGTAGTTATAACTATTACACTTCAGCAGCAACGCAATCTGGCCGGCAATGGTATTATGGGTGGACTGAATGAATGAGGTAGGCGGTAAAAACTGTTCCCTGTTTTTGATGATTTCGTTCAGAAAAGATTCGGTATCTTCGATGCATCCCAGGCCAGTGCCCGTGATGATGGCATCGGGTTTTTCCACACCAGCCTCTTTAAGACACTGTAAGGCCGCTGCTACTCCCATTTTTACCACACGACCCATGCGACGGATCAAGGATGGATTGATATAGGCTTTATAGTCGGGTTCTATACACTTCAGAAATTCCGTTTCGTATTTTTCGGGTTTTTGAAGTGCAAAATCAGTACCCAATGTAGGTTGCGGACTAATGGCAACAGCGGCATTAATATAGATTTTCATGTTTACTTACTCATTTATTTTATTGCAGAAATTACCAATGTGGAATTGTTTCCTCCAAAACCGAAGGAGTTGGACAACACATGGCCTACCTTACAGTTTTCAATTAGCTTCACCACCGGTGAAAAGCCTAACTCCGGAATCGGTTCGGAAAAATTCAGGTTGGGAAAAATCATTTTATGTTGAATGGCCAGTACCGAGATGACGGCCTCCAGACCACCCGCCGCGCCCAGTGTATGACCGGTGAAAGGCTTGGTTGAGCTGAACAGAGGGATATTATCGCCAAAGATTCTTTTCATCGCCACACCTTCCGAAAGATCATTGTTTCCGGTACCCGTTCCATGTACATTGATATAATCAATTTCATGAGGCTGCAGCCCGCTCATCTCCAATGCCTTGGTCATCGCTAAAAAAGCGCCCTGGCCGTCAGGGGAAGAAGCTGTCTGATGATAGGCATCGTTGGCATTGCCAAAGCCCTTAACTTCTGCCAAAGGCATGTTTTTCATTTCTTTTAGTACTTTTTCAGAAACCAACACCAAATAGCCGGCTCCCTCGCCCAGATTGAGACCGGCCCGGGTGGCATCAAAAGGGCGGCAGTGGTTTTTGTCCAGTATCATCAGGGTATTAAAACCGTTGAGGGTGAAGCGGGTCAGCGAGTCGGTGCCGCCGGCAACCACCACATCTACTACGTTATTTTTTATCAGCCGGGAGCCAAACATGATGGCATTGGCCGACGATGAACAGGCTGTGCTGATGGTAGCGAGATAATCTTTTATTCCAAGAAAAGATGCAATATGTTCCGTGCTGTTAGCACAATCATGACCACGGACGCCGTTGATATCGCCGGCGTCATGATCTGCATAAAACTCATCATAAAAACGTTCGCTAAGATCCATGCCCCCCACCGAAGTAGCCGAAACCAGGCCACAACGCCACCGGCTGAGTTCCAGGCCGGCATTAATGATGGCTTCCCTGGCTGCTGTCATTCCGAAAAGACTTGTGCGCGTGATTATCGTGTCGGGATCCAGGTCAAGATGCTCTTTCAGTTCCCTGTTTGATTTTTTTATTTCGGCAAAAGGTATTTTACCTTTATAAATGGTATCAATAAAATCTACCTTGCATACGCCATGTCTGGAAGTTTTAAGAGAAGAGAGTGTTTCATCTGCATTCATACCGATGGCGGAAACGGCTCCGATACCTGCAATAAATACTTTATCGTACATGCATATTTTTTTTGAACAGCGAAATTAGTAATTTTTAGCCAGAAAGCAGTGATTTTATCTGGCATGAAATTCCAGGTTGGCTAAACCCGTCATCCGGCATAGTGAACGGATATATAAATAGCGGCATTACAGGCCATTCCCCAAAAAACATTTTGCAGATTTTTATAAAATGTGTACCTTTGTTCAGTAAAACAACAGTTCGGTCTGTCGCTGACGCCAAAAGGCGGAAGAGGAAAGTCCGGGCAACAAAGGGCTCCATACTTCCTAACGGGAAGGTCTCTGCACACTGGTGCGGGGAACAGACAGTGCCACAGAAAATAACCGTCCCGACGGTATCCGTCGGGATAAGGGTGAAAACGTGAGGTAAGAGCTCACGGCTTGTTATGGTAACATAACATGCGGGTAAACCTTATGGGTTGAAAGACCAAATAAACCGGAGGTTGAGGGCTGCCCGCCCGATTCCGGAGGGTAGGTCGTTAGATTGCTCAGGCGACTGCGTGACCAGATAAATGGCAGACTAAAACAGAACCCGGCTTACGGAACTGTTGTTTTACTTTCTATTCCGTGGTGTTTTATAAAAAAAACAGAAAAAATTATACGGATAATTTCTTTAAAAAATACAGGTACACTTTTTGGAAGCACCAACAGCATGAAATTACTTTGGAAATACTTAAAACCTCAAAAATGGCTGATTATTCTTTCATTAACCCATAACTCCGCCATTTTTTACGTAATAGGATTTATTTGTAGTTTTTCCAGCAGTTTTTGAGTTTTACTGCTTATCTCTGCAGTTACCCAGTTTTGGTTTATTTTCACTTTACGTACTTCTTTTAGC
>JAGNBV010000070.1:13225-15081 GCA_018004645.1 Bacteroidales bacterium | reverse complement strand
CGGAAGGCGTGAGCCGGTTAGAAAATATCGACGAATTACTGAACGCTATTAAAGAGTTTACTGAAAAAGAGATGGTGTTCGCGCCCGATGGCACTCCGCTCGAAAACGCCATACGCACCCTCGACCTCTTTATGCAGGATATAGCCCTGCTCACCGACCAGGACTCCAACGACAAGGAAGACACTGACCGTGTTTCGCTGATGACCATACATCAAGCTAAAGGGCTGGAATTTCCTTATGTTTACGTTGCCGGCCTGGAAGAAAACCTGTTTCCTTCCTTGCAGGCTTTGCACAGCCGTGATGACCTTGAAGAAGAGCGCCGCCTTTTCTATGTAGCAATAACCCGGGCCATGAAGCGCCTGACCTTGTCGTATGCCGAAAACCGTTACCGTTATGGTGAGATGATCTTCTGCGAAAAAAGCCGGTTTCTGGATGAAATAGACATGAAATACATCGACATGCCTCATAAGATGCCTCATAAAATGATGGGGGATCCATGGGTAGTAAAAGCAAAGCCAAAACCCTCCTACCCTGCCGCGAAAGCCACTTCTGACACTGTGTTAAAAACACCAACGCCATCCACTCCCAAGCATCTGAACCTGAAAAAAATTAAAGATATTCCTCAAAACTCACCGGCATTTGCAGCTTCTGATATCGAAGACATACGCGTTGGCATGACCGTAGAACACCAGCGGTTCGGCCAGGGACGGGTGATGAGCATCGAGGGCAGCGGCCCGAACAAAAAAACCACCGTTTTGTTTGAAGGCATTGGCGAAAAACAATTGTTGCTGCAGTATGCGAAGCTGAAGATCGTGGGATGATTCTTTGAATAGAAGTTTAATGTTATTCTTTAAATTCTACAAACCCAGATCAATACCTGAAAATATTAATTACACCATCCAAAGTTTTTGATGATGTGTCCGGTTAAACTAAACCGTTTTTCATCAGGACAAAATTGAATTTCTAGCAGACGTGGTACTCTGGCAGAAAATGCTTTAAGTTCCAGCTTAAAACAACTCAGCCAAAGTACCAGCCTGTATGTTTAGACTATTCTTTTATTATTTTCTTAAATTTAATAGTTTTACCATTATCAAATTTTATTAAATATACTCCAGATGCAAAATCACTTGTCTGCACGGAAGTTTTGTCCATCAAATTTCCTTTGAAAACAATGTTACCAATAGCATTAAATATTTCGAAATTCAACATTTCACTATTTCCTTCTGATTCAATGGTAAATTCATTTGAAAACGGATTAGGATAAACTTTAATAATGTTATCTGCATCAAATAATTCAATATCAGTAGTTATTATACTAATTACATTTGAGATATCCGAGCTGCAACCATTCAAAGTTACTATAGCATAATAATCACCATCTACTATTAATGAATAATCCTGATTTACCGCTCCATTGATTATCCCATTTTGATCGTACCATTGATTTCCAAGCGGGGCGTCAGAATGTAAAACGTTTCCAATTTGAGAAATAACAGGAGCAGGAGGTTTGTTATTTACAGTTACTGCATAAGTTGAAAATGCACCATCGCCACATGAATTGCTTCCATAAACCGTGAGATCGCCTGAAACAGCGGATAGCGTGTAGTCCACCGAAATGCTGTTGGTGGTACTGGTTCCTGTTGCGCCACCCGGCAATGTCCAGTTATATGAGGTTGCATTGGCTATGACAGGTACCGTATAGGTTACAGAAGTCTGTCCCTGACAAACGTTGTTCAGTCCTGAAATGGCGCCGGCAGTTTCCGGTAGCGAACTTACAACGATGGCCAGGCTATTACTTGAGCCGTTACCACATGCGTTGCTTCCATAGACCGTGAGATCGCCTGAAACAGCGGATG
>JAGNBV010000070.1:0-13125 GCA_018004645.1 Bacteroidales bacterium | reverse complement strand
CAACTATGGCCAGGCTGCTAATTGAGCCATCACCACATGCGTTGCTTCCATAAACCGTGAGATCGCCAGAAACAGCGGATGTGCTGTAGTCTACCGTAATGCTGTTGGTGGTGCTGGTACCTGTTGCGCCACCCGGCAATGTCCAGTTATAAGAGGTTGCATTGGCTATGACAGGCACAGTATAAGTTACAGAATTCTGCCCCTGACAAACTGTTTCCAAACCACTAATTGTTCCAGCGCTCTCAGGTAAAGGATAAACATAAACGTCAAGTGTTGAGATTTCACCATCACCACAAGAATTACTTCCTTTCACAGACAAATTTCCTGAGGCAGCCGATGTACTGTAATTTACGGTAATGCTATTTGTGGAACTTGTTCCCGTAGCGCCAGCAGGTAATGTCCATACATAGGAAGCAGCATCGGCAATTGCAGGAATTGTATAGGTAACAGAATTTTGCCCCGGGCACACACTGTCTATTCCTGAAATTACCCCAGCACTTGCAGGAAGAGGATTAACGACAACAATGACCGAGGCTGATTTATTACATCCGTTGGTAGCGGTTCCAATCACTAAATAGGTGGTTGTAACCAGCGGACTTACTGTGTCCTTGGGAGTAGTTGTACCATCGCTCCATACATAGGTGCTGGCTCCTGAGGCTGTAAGCGTTTGTGAAGCGCCCTGGCAAATTGTTGCTGAAACGGGCGAAATAACAACATTGGGTAACGCCTTAATGCTTACACTTTTGGATTTCGTTGAAACACAACCGGCAGCAGAAGTTACTGTAACATAATAGGTTGTATAGGCTGTAGGTTTAATGAGTAAGGAATCATTCACGGTGCTGTTATTCCATAAATAGGTGCTTCCGCCGGTGGCTACCAACCATGTACTGTCGCCCGCACAAACCGACGAAACTCCCGTGATGGCAGCCACAGGCAGAGGATTTACTACCACATCTATTGCCGTCACAATACTGGTATCGCACAGGGTTGTTCCCCGAATGGCAGTACAATAATAGGTGCCGCTTTTTGCAGTTGTCGCATTTAAAATCTGCAGCGTATCCCCTGTGTAACTATAATTGTCAGGGCCTGTCCAGAAAAAGTTTATCGTTGATGCATCACTGCTTTGTGCACTCAGATTCAGATTTTGTCCAGCACAAATGGACACATTCCCGGAAATTACCGGCGCTTCATAAAAGCTTGAACAACGTTTAAAGGTATCCGATTGTACACAGCTCCATTGACCGATTGCGTCTTTGAAACGGAAATTAATCGTGTGATATCCTTCCACTAAGGAAGTAACATCAATGCTATCTATAAAAATAATATCCGTTACGGCGCTGGTAAGCCCGCTTATTCTGGCGGCAAAGGTTGAATCAATCCAATATTCGTAGGCCACCATAACATTACTGTCGGTTCCTGAGGTTAGTGTTTTCATAAAATAATCTGTCTGTACACAACTCCAATGCCCGGAAGCATCCTTAAAGCGCATGTTCAGGGCATGAATGCCATCACTCAATGAAGCAACATCAAGCGATTGCGTTAACAGGATATCTTCTGAAGGACTGCCTACCGGGTAAGAGATACGGCTGCTAAAATCGCTGTCGTACCAATATTCGTAATCAGTTACCATGTTAGTGCCAGGCCCCAGCGCTGCTGACTTAAAAAAATAATCGGTCTGTACACAGCTCCATTGCCCGGAAGCATCCTTAAAGCGCATGTTCAAGGCATGAATGCCATCACTCAATGAAGCAACATCAAGCGATTGCGTTAGTATAACATCCTCGGAAGGACTGCCTATCGGGGAAGAGATACGGCCGCTAAAATCACTGTCGTACCAATATTCGTAATCAGTCACCGTGTTAGTGCCAGGCCCCAGAGCTGCCGATTTAATAAAATAATCTGTCTGTACACAGCTCCACTTACCGTTGGCATCTTTAAATCGCGTATTCAGCGAATGAAGGCCATCCGTTAACGACGCAGTAGCATATTGGAAAGCAATGGTTGCATCAGCGGCAGGCGAACCGAGCGTTACCACCGAACGGCCTGCAAAGTCACTATCTGTCCAATATTCATATTGCGTGATCTGTTGAGCGCTGACATTCCCTATCAGCAATATCAGGCTCATTAGTATCCATAATTTTTTCATCGTAATTGATATTTTATAAGTTAATATTCACCTATCAATTACTCTGAGCCTTTACTTTATACATGACATCAATTTTACCTTCCGAATTATTACGGGTATCCACACTTTTAATATATACATTGGGCGAAGCCGGGATGCTGTTTTCTTTCCAGGGTGTTCCTCCGCCATAAATACCCATATCGGTGCCGTCGGTTCCGGCGCCTATCCCGAGACAACCCGGCAGTAAGTGATAATTATCATTATAACCGAATAAGGCATCTGCTGCATTCACAAAAATCAGGTTCCAATCCTGGAATTGAATGTTAGAACTGCTAATGTCAAGGTCAATGCTTTGCCCTGTTTTGAGCAGACAATTTGTTATTGTATTGTTTGTTCCAGTTGTTGATGCCCCGCCATAAAAAATACTGTTGGTGATAGTAAAGTTATTAGTAGCATCAGCATACACGCTTGCCCCTTGTAATCCAATCCCAGATAAAAACACAGAATTTTTTATATACCCCTGGTTAATTGAATAGAAATGACTATTGGTAATAACGGAATTATTAATAGCAACGGATTCAACAGTACCCGAACTAAATTCAAGACCATCAACTACACATTCATTCATATAAAGGCAAATATTTCCAATTAAAGCTGATCCTCCTGATGAAATAATTGTCTGATCAAACTTGCAACGATTAAAGGTAAGATAAAAATAACCGGTGGTATCGGCCGTGGTGTGTTTAAGCTCAATCTGGTTATCAAAATACAATCCTTCAAAAGAAGAATAATGCGCTCCCCTTGTAAATATAAGCTTGCTCCCCGAAATTACCGGGGCCAAACCGCTTGCAAGTGTTAAGGGGTTAAAGCCATCACCGCGAAAGTGCAGTTGTTTGGAAACAGTAATATTGCTGCTAAGGGTATGGATACCCCCCGGAACATAAATGGTAGCCCCATTGCCTGCGGCGGCAATGGCCGAAGGGAGGTCGGTATACGCCGTTGAAGTGGCACCCAGCGTAACAATGACATTTTTTGTTTGTGCAAAAGCACACGTTGCAAAGGCAACGATAACAAGCATCAGAATTTGTTTTTTCATACTTTTAAATTTTAATTGTTAGTTTTTATTTTAAGTCGTACATTCTCATGTATGCTCAATAAATTTTTTTAAATTTTCATCACCATCGGGTTATTCTTTTACAAATCTGATTACCGAACCTTTTTCCAGTTTTAGCAGGTAAAGGCCCTGCGCGAAAGCAGAGGTTGAAACGCACGCACTTGCCGCCAGATTACCCTGGTAAACAACCTGTCCCATTGAATTAAAAATTTTGCTTTCATTGTCGAGTTCATATTGCGAATAATTTTATAATCAAAATATAATGTTTTTATGATGGATAATCACATATACAACATTTACAAAAATAGCAAATATTTGATATGGATGGATTTTTTTAGAAATATTTACAATCTTAAATCAGATATCAACAAAATCATTCAAAATAACCATACACATTGGGAAATAGTTTCATCTGACAGGGACCAAAAAAAATCCGAAACCAGCAAACTAATCATTCCAGGCCAAAAAGCACTTCAAACCTGAACCTGAAAAAGTCCAAAAATTTTTCAAGGACCCGGCTAATTTAATGGCATTGGAATTGAAGATATACGTATCGGCATGACCGTGGAACACCAGCTTTTCGGACAAGGCAAGGTGATGAGCATCGAGGGCAGCGGCCCGAACAAAAAAACCACCGTTTTGTTTGAAGGCATTGGCGAAAAACAATTGTTGCTGCAGTATGCAAAACTCAAAATCGTGAATTGAGGTGTGCAAAGTCGAAAACTTGGCCGAAAGTTGATGATTACCACCCCAAAGACATCAACAATGTTAAAACTTCTGATTACTTGTGTATAGACTCCACACAATTTCGAACGATTTTCTGCGTGTTTTTACATTTTTTCGGACGAATATTTGTAAACTAACACATTTTTTCGGACGAATAATCCCAAATTACGCATTAAAGAGTTTCTAACGCGTAGCATTAGAACACTTTCTTCATAATATCTTGATTATTTGGTATTATAGCTAAACATTTTTATGGGTATACGACAAAGAAAATGTAATCCCGACAAAGAAAAATTGTCGGAAAACATTTTCTAAGTCGGGATAAACCCAACTAAAGCAATAGATTGTTTGACCTTCTGGACAAGTTTGCACACTTCTATTGCTTAAATTGGGATAATCGTATTCCGGTAGGTAGAACAGCATATCGTTGGATAATAAATCAAATTTACAAACTCTCAAGAGCTTATAAAAAAGAGCAGCTTTTGCCGGAAACTAAGCGAATGTAGGATTGGGTCAGCTAGGAAAGACTAAACCAAAATCAGAAATAAATCGGAGCCAAAACCGAAGGTGGGCATTATTCTGAAACAAAAAACTTTTTTACGACTATTCCATGAGTGGTTTCAAAACGAATAAAATAAATCCCTCCTGAAATATTTCCAATATTGAATTTTTGTAAGCCGGAATTGTTAACAGGATACATCCTTATTATTCTTCCGGGCATATCTGTCAGTAATATATCCGATTTAATCTCATTACCTTTTAAATCAATATTTATTTCATTATGCAGTGGATCAAAATAAATGTTTATGCCTGAATTACCCTGTTCATCAATACCAATATTTGAAAAAGCAACACAATCGGAAGTATCGCTGCAGTTGCCCTGCGTTACCACAACAGCGTAGTTTCCATTGACAGGGGGAGAATAACTTTGATTGGTTTCATTATCAATAACCGCCATGCCGACATCGCAATTCAACCATTGATAAGTAGCGCCGGCGGCGAGTGAATAGATAGTCAGCCCTATTACCGTAACATTTGTATTTATCGAATCACAAATGTCTACTGCGGTACAAGCTGATGTATCGCTACATGAACTTTGAGTCACGATCACGGCATAATTTCCGCTTACCGCAGGCGAATAACTTTGGTTGGTATCGTTAGGTAAAACAGCAAAACTATTATCGCAATCCAGCCACTGGTAAGAGGCACCTGCTGCTACGGCATATATCGTTGATCCGACAACGGTAACGTTTGTGTTTATGCCCACCAGGCACGATGGTGTATATTCCCACAAATCCTTATAAAATGTGTTATTCACATTTCCTAATCCAAAATAGCCCCTGTTGTTAATAGCAAAAGGAGTTCCGCAGGCTCTTCCGCTTGCAGGTGGAAAATCCTCCCTTTGCACCCATGAATCGGCAACAGGGTTATACTCCCATAATTGGGTTGTGTAGGACGCTGACTGGAAATTATATCCGCAAACCACATACGCTCTGAAATCAGTTACAAATGTTGATGCCGAAGTTCTGCTTGTGCCTGGAAAATTACCCATCTGGGTCCAGGTATTTAGAGAACAATCATAACGCCATATATCACCTAATGACACATTATTGTTGTCCCTTCCAAGACCAATATAGCCATATTTTCCAAAACCAAACTGAATACCTCCTGACCGGGCAGTGCCAGGAAAGCTGGCTTTTTGTGTCCAGGTGTCCATAGTTGGATTATACTCCCATAAATCATTTAAACGGTTGCCGTTAATATCCTGCCCAAAGCATAAATACCCCGAGCCCCCAAAAGAAAAAGCAAACGCATCATGCCTGCCCGGGCCTGGAAAATTGTTTTTCTGAGCCCATGAATCTATGGCAGGGTCATATTCCCAGACATCGTTATACGGTGTATAATCGCCTGAGATACCACTCCAGTAGGCACCAGAACAAAAATACACCTTATTATTAATTACAAAAACATGCGATGAATACCTAGCCCCTCCTGGAAAGCTCGTTTTCTGAGTCCAGGCGTTAGTGACGGGGTTATACTCCCAGAGGTCGCTTGAATTAGTGAAACCTAATCCACGCCCCAGTCCGGCATAGCCCTTTCCATTGATGGAAAAACCAACAGCCCAATATTTGGGGGTGCCTCCAAAATCTGCCTTCTGGGTCCAATACCCCTGCGAAAATAGATTTAAGGAAAAAAGAATCAAAAAGCAGGAAATAACATTTTTCATATCTATATGTTTTTCGGTAAATATACAGTTTTTTTTAAACTTAGTAAGATAGTTTCCAATTTTTCAATAATACCAATAAATAGCGGATTAGCATATGAAGAGTTTTTTGTAGATTTGTCCTAAAAACTAACTATGAAAATCATTATTCTCGGCGCCGGCCTGGTTGGAAGCCCAATGGCTATCGACCTTTCCAAAGATGAAGACACCGAAGTGTTCGTGGCAGACATCAGTCCCGTTATGTTTGAGTATTTACATTCCTTTGGAATTAAAACTATTCAGCAGGATCTTTCGTTGCCCGAAACGGTAAAGAATATTGTTTCAGGTTATGATATGGTAATCAACGCAGTCCCCGGATTTATGGGGTTTCAAACCCTGAAGGCCATTATCGAAGCCGGAAAAAATGTGGTGGATATCTCTTTCTTCCCGGAAGACCCGTTTTTGTTGAGTGAACTTGCCCTGAAAAACAATGTTATCGCAGTGATGGATTGCGGCGTGGCGCCGGGCATGATGCACATTCTCACTGGGTACGCCCACCACCAGCTCGATGAAACAGAAACCTGCCTTACTTATGTCGGCGGGCTACCGCAAATTCGCGAATATCCCTACGAATACAAAGCGGTGTTTTCACCCATTGACGTCATAGAAGAATACACCAGGCCTGCGCGGTACATAGAAAACTACAAAGCGGTAACCAAAGAAGCCTTGTCGGATGCCGAATTGCTGAATTTTCCGGGCCTCGGCACGCTGGAGGCGTTCAACAGCGATGGCATACGTTCGCTGGGCAGCACGATCAAAGCAGCCAATATCAAAGAGAAGACACTGCGGTATCCGGGACACATCGGGCTGATGAAAGTGTTGCGGCAAACAGGATTTTTCAGCCAGGAACCCATCGATGTTAAAGGAACAAAAATCAAACCCATGGATGTAACGGCAAAACTGCTGTTCCCCATGTGGGAACTGAAAAAAGCCGAAAAAGACCTTACTATCATGAAAGTCATCGTGGAAGGAAAAAAAGGCGGGAAAAAGCTGCGCTACACCTACGATTTGTTAGACTTCTATGATGAAGAAACACAGACACATTCCATGGCGCGAACCACGGGTTATACCGCTACAGTAGCCTTGCGCATGATTGCCAGCGGACTTTACAGGCAGGAAGGATTATCTGTTCCGGAATACATCGGAAACTATCCCGAATGTGTAGATTTCATGCTGAATGGCCTTGCCCAAAGGGGTGTGAATTACGTGGAGACCATCGAAGAAATAGCATAAATTGGCAAACGACAACATAGACACCTATCCGTGGGGTAACAACAGGCCTATCAATGCCTATTCCAGCCACTGTATAAAACAATACGGAAGCCGCCTTCAGAAACTCAGCATCGACGCCGGGTTTACCTGCCCAAACCGCGACGGCACGTTGAGTACCGGGGGATGCTCCTATTGCAGTAATGATGCTTTCAACCCCTCCTACTGCCTGCCCGAAAAAAGCATCACACAACAAATTGACGAGGGCATTGAATTTCATAAATTCCGTTACCGCCGGGCAACAAAGTACATTGCTTATTTTCAGCCGTATTCCAATACCTACAAGCCACTTTCCGAACTTAAAAATATTTATGGAGAAGCATTAGCGCACCCAATGATATCAGGGTTAGCCATAGGCACCCGGCCCGATTGCATTGATGATGAAAAGCTGGACTATCTTCAGGAGTTGTCGAAGAAATATTATATCGCGCTTGAATACGGCATGGAATCCTGTTACGATAAGACATTGAAAACTATCAACAGGGGACATACGTTTGAAACCTCGAAAAATGCCATTCGGCGTACATCCGAACGAAATATTTTCACTGCTGTGCACCTTATTTTCGGCCTGCCCGCTGAAACCACCGAAGCCATGCTGGCTCAGGCAAAAATCATCTCGGAATTGCCGATCAACTCTGTTAAACTCCATCAGTTGCAAATAATCAAGGGCACAGCGATGGCTGAGGAATATCAGAAAAACCCATCAGAATTCAAATTGTTCAGCCTGGAAGAATATATTGAATTTATCATTGACTTTCTCGAACGGCTGAGGCCTTCCATTATCATTGAACGCCTTTCGGGCGAGGTTCCTCCGCGTTTTCTGCAGGTAAGCTCCTGGGGCCTTATCCGTGCCGACCGGGTGTTGCAACTCATCGAAAAACGTATGCAGGAACGTGCGACCTGGCAAGGAAAACTTTGTAAATTATAAAAACTGCTTTTTTTGTAACCAGATTTTCGGTATCAGGGCATATTTTTTGCAAAAATATTTTTTTAAACACTGTATAAAACATTGTTTAACTTTTATTACATTTGAAACACCTTATGAATACCGAAGAAAAGATAAGACAGGCAGCGCTGGAACTCTTCCTCGAAAAGGGGTTTGAACGTACCAGCATCCGCGATATTGCAGGCAAAGCCAACATCAACATCGCGCTAATGAATTACCATTTTAAAAATAAGGAAAACCTTTTCGATTCAATTTTTTCAGAACTTTTGCAGGCGTGCACTCCCAGTTTAAATAATATTTTGAGTTCCGAACTGCCCCTGGAAGAAAAAATAACAGAATATGTCAGTAAGTACATCGATATTCTACAGGAAAATCCGCGCCTCACTTATTTTGTGTTGTCGGTATTGCAGCGTAACCCCGAAAAGATTAAAAAACTGCAGATTTTTCAAAGTTTATATGACACAGGCAACTTTGCAAGCCAATTTATCAGTGCCATGAAAAAAAGAAATATCAGCAGCTATGATCCCACGCAGTTTTATATTAATATGGTTTCGCTCATTACCTTCCCATTCACTATAAAACCGGTCATTCTGGAAAAAAATGAAATGGATGAAAAAGATTTTAATCTTTTTATGCAGGAGCGTAAAAAAATCATTACCGACCTGCTGATACTCAGCATTAAAAAAAAGTAATATCTATTTCAGTTTGAAATTTTTATGATATCTTTACAATAAATTTATTTATTGAAAAAGATATTGAGTTTTTTCTTTCCTCCTGAAAACTGGAAGACTATTGTCGTAATTCTTCTCGGTATTTTTTTCGGTTTAGGTTTTTTCGTTTTGTATATATCCAACGCCCCTTCCTACCTGTCGGATGAGCCTAAAACATGTATCAACTGCCATGTGATGTACCCACAGTATGCCTCGTGGGCGCATAGCAGTCATTTCAGGGCTACCAACTGCAACGACTGCCACGTGCCGCATAATAACTTTGTGAACAAATATTATTTTAAAGCCAAAGACGGGCTTCGCCATTCCACCATGTTCACTTTCCGGCTGGAACCGCAGGTGATACAAATCAAGGACGCAGGTATTAATGTGGTTCAGGAAAACTGTAAACGATGCCATAGTGATTTAGTCAGTATGGTTTCACTGACGGAAGTAACCGGAGATAACCACACAGAAGGCAAGGGCCATCGTTGCTGGGATTGCCACCGCGAAGTGCCTCACGGCACCGTCAACAGTCTTAGCGCCAACCCCTCAGCGCTTGTACCGCACTTGTCGCCGGTAATCCCTTCATGGCTTAGCAAAACAAGAAACAAAGAAAATTTGCAAAGCATACAATTTAAAAAATAATTTTATGAAAAGCATACGCGAAATAACCAAACAACGTCCCTGGGTGCCCTGGGTATTATTTTTTGTAACTACCGTTATCGTGTTTCTCATTGGTCTTTTTGCCTCTTCTATCATCGAAAGGAGAAGCGAATCCAAGCTATATTTTCAGGTAGTAAAAGAGATACCCGAATGGGAGCCGGACAACGCTGTGTGGGGCGAAAATTACCCACGCGAGTATGATACTTATATTGCCACCACCGACACTACCTTTGCCAGCAAACACGGCGGCGGAGCCACCATTGATTACCTGCAAAAGTATCCTGAGCTGGTGGTGCTATGGGCAGGATATGCCTTTTCCAGCGACTACAAGCAAGGGCGTGGTCACTACCATGCCATTGAGGATATAACAAATACCCTGCGAACAAATTACCCTCAGCCGGCCACCTGCTGGACATGCAAAAGCACCGATGTGCCGCAGTTGATGGACAAAATGGGAATAGCAAATTTTTATCGAGGCAAATGGCAGGATCTGGGAAAAGAAGTAGTAAACCCTATCGGATGTCAGGACTGTCACGATCCTAAAACCATGAACCTCCGCATCACGAGGCCTGCCCTGATCGAAGCTTATGAACGCTCGGGCAGGGATATTAACACCGCCACCCAACAGGAAATGCGTTCGCTGGTATGTGCACAATGCCATGTGGAGTATTACTTCAAAGGAGAAGGCAAATACCTGACTTTTCCCTGGGACAAGGGACAGACGGTTGATTCCATGGAAAAGTACTATAATGAAGTGAACCATATAGATTTCACTCATGCCCTAAGCAAAACACCGATATTAAAAGCGCAACATCCCGATTTCGAGATGTTTCAGACCGGCATACACGGCCAGCGCGATGTCGCCTGCGCCGACTGCCACATGCCTTACCGCAGGGAAGGTGGCATAAAATTTACCGACCACAAAATACAAAGCCCGCTGAATAACATTTCGGGCTCATGCCAGGTATGCCACCGCGAAAGCGAAGCCACCCTGCTGAAAAATGTTTACGATATACAGGACAAGACCGAACAAATAAGGCGTATCGCCGAAAAAAACCTTTACATAGTGCATGTGGGTTGCAAACTGGCTTACGATAAGGGCGCCAATGATGATGAAATGAAAACCATCCATCAACTGATACGTTCTTCGCAATGGCATTGGGACTGGGTAGCCGCTGCCAATAGCATGGGATTTCATTCCCCGGTGGAATCGCTGCGTGTGCTGGCGCTGTCTATCCAAAAGGCACAGGAAGCCCGCCTGCTGCTACTTGAGGTATTGCTGACACATAACGTAAAACTGCCGTTTGCTATTCCCGAAATAGCTACCAAAGCAGAAGCCATGAAGCTGATTAACCTCGAAATAGACAGGATTACCGGAGAAAAAGCCGCTTTTCTTAAAGATGTGGCTCCTACCTGGAAAAAGAAATAATAACCGGCACTGAAAAAAAGAAATTTTAATCCAGTAACCAATAAAAATAATGCGGAACGAAAAAAAATACCGCAATTATTAAAAGGTTAAAAAGTAATATCACCACGTTGATAATGCCGGGATTTTTTCGGCGGACAACAAGTACAATAAACCGTATCAGGCTGAAAAGCAGGTAGCCCATAAACAACGGATATAATACCAGTATGGGAATTCGCCAGGCTTCCCCGATGATGGTCATTGGCAACAATGACTTTGGGTCGAAAAGAGATGATGTGCCGCAGCAAAAAACATGGTACAAACCGTTTGTCCAATAGGGTATCGCCATCCAGCCCAGGACAAATACGAATACAAACATGCTCAGGTTGGCCAGCTTGTCTGATGCGGAATGTTTGGAAAAAAAAAGGCTTATGATGAAAATGATTAAAGAAATTATTGTGAGCAGCAATCCTGAAAAAATAACACTGAAACGGAACAAATACCCGGGATAAGCAGAAGGCATTGCTTGCCAGGAATCAGCAGTTGACGTTGCAAATGAAACTGGCTGAAAAATGTTTGCAGGAATGACCAGCAGCAGCGTAACAGCCGAAATAACAAGCAATGTGCGCGTGCTAATTTTCATAATTATTATCTGTGGCGGATATTTTGTTTATCAGAAATTTTTTTCCAGACTAAAGGGCACTTCAAAGCCAACTCCCTGTCAACGTTCAGGTCTCCGTTGCATTTTACATGTTCCATATTTGTTCCGTCGGTAAAAAACATCTGTCCGTCAATGGACACAATCAGATAAGCGCCATTCACCTGAGCGTCATCTCCGGGCATATCTGCATTAAATTCCGTGTAATAGTCGAATGTCTGGGCGGGTAAAATCGTTGTGAGCTTGTTTGCTTTTAGTTTTCCGGCCAGTTCGGTGGCTCTTGCAGCATTTACTTCATCAGGTATTATTTGGGTTTCATCGATGACTCTGCGAAAGATGGTGTCGGAAAATTGCCATTGATTGGGAAACAGTAAATACTGCGGACTGGTAAGGTCAATGCCCAGCACATTTCCGGAACTGTTTTTTATGGAAACATGGATATAGAAAAAGTCCGAAGTATCCGAAACGTACAATTGCTTATCTATGCTAATAACCGCCATCTTCCCGAAATAAAAAAGTTGTTGTTCCGGTTTGTCAGCTTGCTGTCCGTATGCTGTCAAAACGGTGCAGCACAGCAACAGCATCAGGCATGATTTTTTTATCTTTTTCATAATTAAAAAAATAAAATTAATCAATATCTCCGATAAGGGCAAAATAATTTAAGCGTCGCCTTAATTATTTTTGTTCAATATGTCGAGGCAGGCTTTGAGGCTGTCTTTCCAATCAGGAATATGCAGGTTAAAATCGCGGATAATTTTTTCTTTGCTGAACACGCTGTATGGTGGCCTTGTTGCTGCGGTAGGATAATCTTTTGTCTGGATTGGCTCAACCGGAATATTTATTCCCGAGAGTTCAGTAATAGCTTTAGCAAAACCATACCAATTGGTTTCTCCTGCATTTGAAAAATGGTAAATCTCGGGACTCCGCGGCAGAGTTTTATCAGAAACCACTTGCAGCACCGCCTTTGCCAGGTCGCGCGCATAGGTGGGTGTTCCGTACTGGTCGGCAATAATGCGCAAGCCGGCCTTTTCCTTTGCCAGGCGGAGGATGGTTTTTACAAAATTGTTTCCAAAGGATGAATAAAGCCATGAGGTACGCACTATCAGTGCCGGCAAACCGTGGGATAAAACAAATTCTTCACCCTTTAGTTTTGATTTTCCATAAACAGAAACAGGGTTGACTTTATCTGTCTCGATGTAAGGCGTGTTTTTTGTGCCATCGAACACATAATCTGTGGAGATTTGCA
>JAGNBV010000199.1 GCA_018004645.1 Bacteroidales bacterium | reverse complement strand
CATAACCGTTGACACAAAGGATGCTTCATATCTTATCAAGGTAGACGTAAAAATTGACACAGCTACCGATGAGAAAATTGAAGAACAATTATTTGCCAAAGACGATATTCCTGATGCAGATATTAAGGCCTCTGATGAAGACGACACTGAAGATGCCGGAAAAATGCCCGCTGACGATGATGATATAGCTATATAGCAGGAAACTTTTAAGGTTTATCGTTACCCCATTCATAACTTTTTATTTCAAAACCTGCCAACAATAACAGCTTGTCGGTTACTGTATTTATTAATTCTTCGATATTTTGGGGCCTGGAATAAAAAGATGGTGATGAAGGGCAAATGATTGCGCCGGATTGGCATAATAGTTTGATATTTTCAATATGTACCAGGTTGAAAGGCATTTCTCGCAACAGCAAGATAAGTTTTTTGTTTTCTTTCAGCATAACGTCTGCTGTGCGTGCAATCAGGTCGTCGGCATAACCGTGGGCAATCCGCCCGAGGGTTCCCACGGTGCAGGGGCAGATAATCATGACATCGTATCGTGACGAACCCGAAGCAAAAGGTGCAAAAAAATCCTTATTGTCATATATCCTGCCCGCGGCAAAAGAGTTGGCCGGCAAGCCGAGTTCGTGCTGCCTGACTTTAACGGCATTTTCAGAAAGCACAATGCCCAATTCGGCAACCTGGTCCTGGTGCTGATGCAGCCTGTTGACAAGGTTTTCTGCATATATTGCGCCACTGGCACCTGTTATCCCGATAACAATTTTTTTTCTGATCATATCTCGTAAATAGCGGATATGGTGATACTGCTGCTGAATTGCCACCTTTTTTGAATTCTCCAGTATGGAATTTCCGAACCGCGGACCGGAATAATGGAGTTTTGATAGCGTATATTGGCTTTCAGATGGTCGATAATGTTGATTCCCAAGCCTAAAAGGCCGCTGAAGTCAAACTTGTTGAAACGGGGCCGCTGCGAATCGTACACGGTGCCAAATTCGTCTTTTTCAATGCCGGTGTTTTTCATCAGTACGCCCAGGGCAGGTCCGGTTTCAAGCCAAAACCGCTTTGAGAACTGCCATTTGTACAACAGGCTTAATTCGATGTAATGCAGATTTAGCTTATAGATGGTGTAATCATTGATTTTTGGCCGCTGATTTTTGCTGCTGCCTTTTAAAATGTAATACAATTCGAGTTGTAGTGCCGATTGTTCATCAAAAGCAAAGTTGGAAAAGGCTCCCACATAGGGTCCGGCTTTGTAAAATCCTGAAAGCTGATCGCCGGAAATCTGCGAAGCCGCTATGCCGGCAAAAAAACCGCCCCCGAATTTTTGGGCATAAGAAGATGAAAGGACAAACGATAAAATTATCAGCAGCGTAATTTTCTTCATCATTTTTTATATTAATAGCAATACTCAATAACAAATGCATCGCCGGCACTGCCTTCCAGCGCCCGGTACTTTTTGGCATCTTCGCAGGCGCCGGCATAATCCAGAAAAAAGCTTCTTATTATCATGCGTTCCTTGTAATAAAAAGAGTCGTTTTCATTGGTGGTTACGGCAAAATCCATATCTGATAAAATCTGTTTTTTTTGGATTGCAGTCATTTCTCCTTTCCATGAATAGATAATGGCGTAAAGATAAGTAATTGCTCTCAGATAATGCGCTTCTGCATCATCAGGAGAATGAAAAACTGCTTTTTCGGCAAAGAGATATGCTTCGGAGTACAGGTTAAGGTTGGTGCTGGCAACAGCTATGTTTTTGATATAGGTTATGTTTGATGTGTCAAGCATCCAGGCCTTTTTGTAATATATGGCCGCAGAATCGAAAATATTGTTTTGATGATGTATTATGCCAATCATGTTGAAGGCTTCTGCATGTTTTGGATTGATGATGGTGGCCTGCCTGAAATAGTTTATGGCTGAAGGCTTGCTGTTGTCGTACTCTTGTAACCCTTTGCGGAAAAGTATTTCGTCGGGGCTGACAAGCATTTTCCATGTAAGCTTTATTGTTTGTCCCGGAGTGAATTGGTCTTGTTTTACCCCGTCGATGGTGATAATGCTTTTTTCTTCCAAAACTGCCAACCTGATAATCCGTTCTTTGATAGCGACAACTCTTACTATGCCAATGGTAAGCCAACCGGTAACAGTGGTGCCCAGGATTTCTTTTTCAAAACTTTTCGACAATTCTCCCACCATGTTTAAAACGGGCATTTTTGTGGCGGAATCATTCATTAACACATTGATTTTATCGCCTTTTTTCGACAGGATAAGTCCTTGCATTTCTTCGGTGATGGTATCACCCGGACTTACATTTTGGCCACGCAACGCTATGTTGAAAAGGCACAAACATAAAACAAAAACAATCGCAACCTTCATCGTATTGTTTTTGTAAAGATACGAAAAAATAAGCATATTTCCATATTATTTGCATAAAACTAGGGCTCCTACCGGTAAAGACACCGGCATTTTTGTAGTCGAAAAGCTATTGACGACATTGTAAAATAAGTGGTTTTATTAATTGGCACATAATCAACGATATAGCAATATGAGCTAAAAATAAAGTGCCAATATGGCATTGTTTTATGTATTACAACTGACAATGTGGCTTGTTGTGTGTTTGAAAATATTTAACGCAATGGGTTGATAATAAGTTGTTTAAACAACACAGTGTCTTTTTTACCAAATTTTGCATAAAGTTTGAGAAAACTGTTTTGAAAACTTAAAAATTTATAAACATAAAAACAGGAGGATAAAACCATGAAACTTATCAGATTAAACAACGAGCCAACATTCTCAGATTTAATGAACAGTTTTTTTGAAAACGATTCGTTGAATTTTTTCAACAGGCAACATTGCAGCGTTCCTGCGGCCAACATTGTCGAAAACGAAAATTCTTTTGAACTCGAGTTGGCTGTGCCCGGCATGAACAAAGAAGATTTCAGAATAGATGTGGAAAACAACATGCTGACAGTTTCTTCAGAAAAGAAGGAAGAAAATGAAGAAAGCAACAAAAACTACACCCGCAAGGAATTTGTTTTCGGAAGCTTCAGCCGCTCGTTTATGTTGCCCAAAAGCATTGACAATGATAAAATCAACGCCGAGTACAAAAATGGTGTTCTTAGCCTGCATCTGCCTAAGAGAGAAGAAGAAAAGACCAAAGTAAAAAGGCAGATTGCTATTAGTTAACAAAGTGTTGTTGGCAAATAAAAGGAGGTGGCCCGGCTACCTCCTTTTTTTATTTATATTTTTGCAATATAAAATATTGATAATGAGAC
>JAGNBV010000198.1 GCA_018004645.1 Bacteroidales bacterium | reverse complement strand
CCAAAAATTGCTGGAAAGCAAAAAAATAAGACAGCAAATAGACAATAATCACGAACAATGCTGGAACGTAATCAGCCTGGTCCGTGACCCGGTGGCAAAAAAAATCAGCACCTTTTTCCAGCTTATTAACGAATATATTCCGGACTGGAAAAAACAATGGAAATCCGGCGAACTCAAACTGGAAGACCTGCAAAAAATGTTTTTTAAAAAATCCGGAGATAACGATCCCGGGCAGTGGTTTGATAACCAGATTAAACCAATCTGGGGCATAGATATATTTAAAACGCCGTTCGACAAAACCAACGGGTATCACATATACACATTCACCCCCCGGGTCAACCTGATGATTATTCGCATGGAAGACCTCAACCGGGTAGCAGAAAATGCTTTCCGTGAATTTATGGGCCTGGAAAGTTTTTCCATTATCAGCACAAACGTCGGAGAAGAAAAGCCCTACCGCAAACTTTACGAGCAGTTTAAAAAGCTACCACTCCCTGCTTCATACTTGGATAAAGAATACAGTTCACGTTATGCGCGTTACTTTTACACGGAAAATGAAATCGCGGCATTCCGTAAACACTGGCTTGAAAATTAGTATTTTGTTGCAACAATTGACAAACAATAACGTTTTTTAGGCAATTGTCATGAAATATAGTGTTGTGATACCTGTTTTCAACAGTGAAAAAATAGTTGGCCATACTATCGACAACGTTGTCTCGTTTTTCCGCGATAAAAATCTGGATTTTGATGTCATTCTCGTCAACGACGGCAGTAAAGATCAAAGCTGGGAAATTATCTCCAAGAAAGCGAAGGAGTATCCGGAATTAACCGCGATAAATCTTCTCCATAACTATGGCCAGCATGTAGCCAATTTATGCGGGTTTTGCCATGCGAGGGGAGACTACGTTATAACCATGGATGATGACATGCAAAACCCACCGGAAGAAATCGAAAAACTCATCGCTTGCGCGGCAAGCGGTCACGACCTGGTCATTGGAGAATATATTAAAAAGAAACATTCTCTTGTGCGCCGTTTGGGAAGCAAAATTGTCAGATTCCTTATCAGAAAAATATTTTTCAGCCCCAAAAATATCGCACTATCAAACTTTCGTATCATCAGGCGTGATGTCATAGACCGTGTATGTGGGCATAAAAGCGGTTATCCCTACATCCCCGGTTTACTGCTGATGTATTCATCAAATGTTGCCAATGTTCAGGTTAAGCACAGGGAGAGACAAGCCGGCAAAAGCAATTATAGATTCAGGCAAATATTTAATTTGGTAACGGAAATACTGTTTAACTATTCGTCATACCCTCTACGGCTTGTAGCCGGCATGGGAATTATCGTCGCATTTTTTAGTTTTTTTCTCAGTTTATTCTACATAATGAAAGCAATTTTTGTCGGAGTCGACGTACCCGGGTGGACCACCGTTGTCGTCTTGCTTTCGTTTTTCAACGGTATAGCGCTTTTGATTCTGAGTATGCTCGGAGAATATGTTGTAAGATCATTAACTCAGACCAGCCAAAAAGAAGTCTATCACATCAAGGAAATTATCCGTGGCTAAGCACCTGTTTATCATCGGCGCGCAACGTTCAGGCACTACCTACTTGTATAAAATGCTGGATGCTCATCCGGAAGTGTACATGGCCAAACCGGTTGTTCCCGAACCGAAATATTTCATAAACCCGGAAAATAATTCAACAGACTACAACGCATATTTTAAGAAGTATTTTACCGATGCCGGAGATGTTGTATGGCTGGGTGAAAAAAGTACTTCATATATGGAGTGCGACGAGGCGGCAATAGCCATCAGCCGCCTGATACCATCCGCGGCTATTATTGTTATGCTGCGTGACCCCGTGGAGCGAACCATATCTCACTATAGTTTTACTCGCGATAACGGCCTTGAACCATACGATATCGAACGCGCCATACATGAAGAGTCTCTGAGAAAAGATAACTGGCGGACTTCTGCCAAAACATCCGTTAATCCATATGCTTATACTGAGAGAAGCAAATATGCCCCCTACCTCGAACAATGGAATAATTTATTCGGGAAAGACCGTTTGATTATTCTTGTGACCGAACACTTTGTCGGTAACCAATCAGCCATCGCCGCTCTATATCGCCGTCTGGGAATTAACCCGCGGTTTGTACCGCCCGGCCTGACAGAAAAGGTTAATGCTGGTTCTCCGGCACGAACCGGGTGCACGCTTTCCGAAAAATTCAGGTCGTCCCTGCAAGAAATGTTTCAACCTTGGAATCAGATACTGAAAAAAAATTACGGTCTTGATATTTCGTGCTGGGAAAAATAATAACCAGCGGGTGTTCATTCATTAAGAATGACGATTAATTAACATAGCCATTATCCCTTATATCTATTAATTAGACAGGTGTAGAAAAAATATGCCCATCAGATTTACAGTCCCCCCAAAAGCGGGGAAAGAAATTAAGTACATCAAAGAAGCAATCGACAGCGGCCGGCTTGCCGGCAATGGCCCTTTTACTAAACGCTGTCACGACAAATTGCGGCAGCTCACGGAAGCAAAAAAGATTCTCCTTACCTCATCAGGCACTGCGGCGCTGGAAATGGCAGCCATATTATGCGACATAGGCTCCGGTGACGAGGTTATTATGCCTTCTTTTACTTTCGTTTCCACCGCCAATGCCTTTGTTTTACGCGGCGCAACTCCGGTTTTTGTCGACATTGTTTCCGACACTTTTAATATCGACCCGGCACAGGTCGAAGACGCCGTCACATCAAAAACAAAAGCAATAGTCCCGGTGCATTACGCCGGCATCGGATGTGATATGGATAATCTGACGCAAATCGCCAAAAAAGCTGGCGCGCGCCTTGTCGAAGACTCCGCACAGGGGCTAATGTCATCAATTGCCGGCAGGCCTCTAGGCAGTATGGGTGACCTTGCCGCACTCAGCTTCCACGAAACAAAAAATATCACAAGCGGCGAAGGCGGGGCACTTCTTCTTAATGACCCGATTTTATTTGAAAGAGCCGAAATCATCTGGGAAAAAGGCACCAACCGTTCCAAATTCTTTCGAGGTGAAGTGGACAAATACACCTGGGTAGATATAGGTTCGTCCTATTTGCCCAGTGAACTGCAGGCGGCATTTTTGCTGGCGCAGCTAGAATCCGCGGAAGAAATTACCGCGCAACGCATGGCGGCATGGCACAGGTACCGGCAAAACCTTCTGCCGCTTGAGCAAGCCGGGAAACTGCGCTTGCCCGTTATTCCAGATGGATGCCGGCATAACGCGCATATGTTTTACATCCTTTTGA
>JAGNBV010000197.1 GCA_018004645.1 Bacteroidales bacterium | reverse complement strand
AACGCTTGCTGGATATCATGGACGAACTGCGGGCTAAATGTCCCTGGGACAAATCCCAAACCATCGAATCCCTGAGATATCTTACCATTGAGGAAACTTACGAACTTTCCGAATCCATCATTAGAAATGATATGGATGATGTGCGCAAAGAACTTGGCGACCTGATGCTGCATATAGTTTTTTATTCCAAAATTGCTTCAGAAAAAAAAGCCTTCAATATAACAGATGTGCTGAACGGCATCTGCGAAAAACTGATAGTCCGCCATCCGCATATTTATGCTGATGTTAAAGTAGCCAACGCTGATGATGTTAAAAGCAACTGGGAAAAAATAAAACTGAAAACAGGCGAAAAATCTGTACTTGCCGGTGTCCCTGCTTCATTGCCCGCCATGGTAAAGGCATACCGTATTCAGGAAAAAGTCAGCGGTGTGGGCTTCGACTGGGAACATCGCAGTCAGGTATTCGACAAGGTTATGGAAGAAGCCAACGAACTTAAAACGGAAGTGGAAAAAAACCAAAACACCCAAAAAACGGAACAGGAGTTCGGCGACCTGATTTTTGCCCTGATCAACTATGCCCGTTACATCAATGTAAACCCGGAAGACGCCCTGGAAAAAACCAATAAAAAATTTATCAAACGGTTTTCGTTTATCGAAAAAAAAGCCAAAGAATCGGGACGCAAAATTCAGGACCTGTCGCTTTCCGAAATGGATAAATACTGGAACGAATCAAAACTTTCGGAATAAAAAACTTTTTTACTCACTGTACGGTACAATCAATGGATTGCCATGGATAAAACAATAGTTGTGGCGAATCCCAATACAATTACCAGGAGTTTAACAACATCAAAGCGGTGGTGATCGTCCGATTCAAAAAGTATGGTGGTGGAAATATGCAGAAAAATACCTACCACCATGGCCAGCACATAATCAAAAAAATGTGCATACTGTTCAATAAGGGCTGTGCCAAGATAATTGCTGACCAAGGTTCCGAGGGGCGCCGAAAAAGCAAAAATCAACAACAACAATACGGGTGCCATAGCCCCCTTTTTGCTGTTGTGCAGCAGCAAACTTATCAACACCACTGAAATGGGTATATTGTGGATGGCGATGCCGGTGAGCATGGTTGTCTGCAATTCGCGATTGCCATAATTTTCGGCCAGCGGCATGCCTTCAAGAAAAGAATGTATGCATATCCCAATCATTATAGGCAGGGTGTTCAGGTAAGATGCATTGTGCACGATATTTTTCTCATGCAGGTGTTCGTGCCCGTGTTCCACACCTTTGGTAATAAAGTCAAGCAGCAACTGTATGAAAAAACCCAGGAGAACAAACAACCCTATGGTAAAGGTTTCGCCACCACCAAAAATTTCGGGAACTATTTCGAGAAAACTGATGCCGAGCAGATAAGCCCCGCTGAATGCGGTGAGTAATTTCAGATATTTAATATTTGGCTTAACCAGGAAAACAGCCAACCCGCTGATGACTACAGGAAAAAACAGTATAGAAAAAACCAGAATGGACATAGGGTGTTTTTTAGTGTGTACAAAGATAGGTTTTTGAGCAGCACAGAGGCTAAACTTTTCGGGGCCTGTAGCCCCACAAAGCATACAACAAAATTATAAGGTAACAGGGCAGGGCAATCCAGTAAGCCTTTTGCGTGCTGTGCAGCACTTGTGTCAGCCAGCCGTAAACCAGTGGGAGGGTGGCGCCTCCGGCTATCGCCATGATGAGCAGGGCCGATCCTGTCTTGGTGTACCTGCCGGCACCCTGCAGGGCAAGAGGCCAAATAGCAGGCCATACCAGCGAGTTGGCCAGGCCGAGCATAGCCACAAACAGTACGGTGTAAGGAATTGTCAGGGTTAACGTTTTAAAAGTCACCAAATCGATAAAAGGAATATTTATCATGCGTTGGGCGGGTGCCAACACCGCCATAAAAGTTAACACTATGCCGAGCATTGCGCAACCCATCAGGGCGTTGCGTTGCGAGAGTACCCTGGGAATCAACGCTACCCCGACAAAATACCCAATGACCATAAAAACAAGCATCAGCGACGTGAAATATTTTGCCGAGCTCATGGCGATGTTCAGCGATTCGCCATAGCGGATGATGGTATCGCCGGATATTACCTCTACGCCCACATAAAAAAACAAAGCCACCACGCCCAGTATCAGGTTGCGGTGTCTGAAAATGCTCTGATGCTGTGCAGGGTGCAGGGTGTCATCACCGTTTTCCTGGTTGACTTCCGGCAATTTTGCAACACGCACCAGGATGATCATCAATGCTAAAAAAACGGTCATAAACAGATAAGGCACAATCATGCGCCCGGCAAGTTCATCCAGCAGGGCGGCACGTTGCAGGGCATCGGTGGTCTCCGAAAGGGATATCTTTATCTGTTCGGCATCATGTAGCAAAAATGTAGCCAGTAGTATGGGTGCAAGGACGCCCGCCACTTTGTTGCAGATACCCATAATGCTGATGCGTTTGGCGGCGCTTTCTATCGGCCCGAGGATGGTGACATAAGGATTGACTGCTGTCTGCAGCAGCGCCAGTCCGGTTCCCAGCACAAAGAGTCCCGTAAGAAACAATAAATAGGAACGGGTTAACGCCGCAGGGATAAAAATAAGCGCCCCCGCCGACATCACGGCAAGACCAATGGCCATACCGTTTCGGAACCCGAATCGTTCAATAATTTTCGACGACGGTATGGCCATCACAAAATAAGAGATATAAAAGGCAAAGGTTACCAGATAGGCCATCACATCGCTGAGCTCGCAGGCGGTTCGCAAAAAGGGTATCAGCGCACCATTCAGCCAGGTGACAAAGCCAAAGATAAAATACAAAATGCCTATTACCGTGATGGATAACAGGTAGTTTTTTTTGTTCAGGCTACCGTTTGTTTTTTCCATGTTTTATTGGTTTTCAAAATCAACTATTTTGCGTTTTTATGCAGACATTTCTTTTATGCACGACATCTGCGAAAAAAGCAAAAATACAATTTTGATCATAGCATGGAGATAAAACCTGATGATATTGTCAACAGCAGGATGTGTAAATAAAATAACCCTGTGACTGAAACGGTTTTATTGTACCGGTTCTTCCGGGGTGTCTTCATCCACCTCGAGTTTAAACCCCGTACCGTGAATGTTGGCAATACGGATCTTGTCATCATCTTTCAGATATTTCCTTAAACGGGTGATGAAAACATCCATGCTGCGTCCGGTAAAATAATCGCTGTCGCCCCAGATTGATTTCAGGGCAATTTCCCTGTGTACCAGCCTGTTTTTGTTTACACACAAGAGTTTCAGCA
>JAGNBV010000069.1 GCA_018004645.1 Bacteroidales bacterium | reverse complement strand
GCCATAGCATTGAGTTCTAATAAATGAACAGTACCAACATTGTTGTAAGAAACAGCAGGAACCAGTTCAAAGGAGGGAGAACATTTAATGGCATATTTTGCATACGCATAAATATGTCTGGGAACTTTAAATGTTGTAGATTTTTTCAGGGAAGTAATCAGGTGTGTTGACGAAGCACCAAGGCTTAATCCTTTGTAGTTGAATTCCAAACCGAAATCAAAATCAGGGGTAAGTTTGCTTTCTTTTCCTGTTTTTATGCCGGCTTCTGTCGGGTCATCCCAGGTAAGTGCCGAATAGTTGATTGTTTTGTTGATGATGCCGGCGCCTATACCGAACGAAAGAACCATTTTGTCGGTCAACCATGCATGATAAGCAATCAACACTTTCGCGCCCAGTGAACTTTCCACTCCAAGACGGTCGTGTACAACTGTCAGTCCCAATCCGAGTTTAGCCTTTTTAATATATTTATTAAAATTAAACAACTGGGTTGACGGAGCGTCTTTAATGCCGATCCATTGTTCGCGGTCAAGCACTGTGAAATTATAGCAACCTGATTGCCCGGTAGCGGCAGGGTTGAACACAACCCTGTTATTGATCTGTTGGCTTAGTTGAATATCATTTTGAGCAAAAACAGAAACTGTAATTGTCAAAAAACTCAGTATTAAAATTATTTTTTTCATATCTGTAAGTGTTTAAATGATTAATAAAATATTAATTTTTAACAAGAGTTATGGAGCCAATTTTCGTTTCTGTACCTTCTACTCCTTCAATGATAATTTTATAGTAATAGGTAGCAGGAGGCATTAATTTTCCGTTATACATTCCGTCCCATCCTTCGCTTCCTTTATAAAGCATAACTCCCCAGCGATCGAAAATCTCCGCAGTGTATTTGTGTGTCTGTGTATAATAATCGGAAGGAAATACATCGTTTTGACCATTGCCGTCGGGGCTGAAGGCTGAAGCAAGTTCACTTGTACGTGCCTGGGTTACGGTTACGGTTACCGTAAATACTTGTCCTGTACAACCTTGTTGTGAAACAGGTGTTACAGCATAAACAGCAGTTCCTGAACCGGAAGGAATGGTAAGAGGTCCGCCAGATACACTACTGCCGCTTCCTGCTGCACCGCCGGTTACGCCATTAGTATATGACGGGGTATCCCATGAATACACTGTACCTGCCGGAGCGCCCGGAACAACAGTAAATGTTTCACCGGAATTAATAGCAATCACTTCGTCGGGAACAATTAATTCAGGACTTATTGTGATAATACCTGTGCTTGAAACAGTTCCGCAACCACCGTTTAATAACACTGTATAGGTATAAGTTCCGGATTGAGTTGGTGTGCCTGTTATCGTAACGACATCGGAAGCCCATGTTCCGGTTACTCCTGCGGGCAGACCGCTGATATCAGCGCCTGTGGCACCCGTGGTGGCATAAGTAACATCAACGATAGTTTCGCCATAACAAATCAGCTGCTCGTCGGTGCCTGCTGCTGAGCTTAAGGTAATGGTATTATCCGGTGTAACGGTAATCATGGCTGATTGGACAATAACACCGCAACCACCATTCAGGGTAACTGTATAAATAAATACACCGGTTACCGTGGGAGTTCCGCTAACGGTTATCACATTTGATGCCCATGTTCCGGTTACCCCATTTGGTAAGCCATCGATAGTTGCTCCGGTGGCTCCGGTTGTTGCTGCTGTTACGTTGGTAATGGCCGTATTAACACATACTGTCTGGGCAGCGGTAGCCGGTGCCGAGGTCAATGTGAGGGTATTGGCGGGGGTAACTGCAATTGTACCCGTGGAGGTAATGTTTCCGCAACCACCTGTCAGCGTAACGGTATAGACATAAACGCCTGATGCAGTCGGTGTGCCGGTTATGGTAACAGTATTGGTAGCCCATGCTCCGGTTACCCCTGTTGGTAATCCTGCGATTGTTGCTCCTGTTGCCCCGGTGGTGGAATAGGCTATATCAGCAATGCCTGTGTTTATACAGATAGTTTGTGCATTAGTTCCAGCGGGAGAAGTTAGTGTGATGGTATTATTTGGAGTAACAGTAATAGTGCCGGTAGCATTTACAGTTCCGCAGCCACCTGTTAAGGGTATGATGTAGTTGAATACTCCCGAAACTGTCGGCGTGCCACTGATGGTGATCTGATTGCTTGCCCATGCTGCAGTAACGCCAGCAGGCAAACCAGTAGCTGTACCAATGCCGGTAGCGCCGGTGGTGGTATGGGTAATTGCTGTCAGCGGGGTATTGATACACAGCGTTGGGGAAGAAGAAGCTGTAGTAACTGAGTTTTCAGAAATAACAGTAATTGTACCTATGGCATTAACTGATCCGCAACCGCCAGTCAAAGGAATATCATAATTGAATACGCCTGTAACGGTAGGAGTGCCGCTAATGGTAATTATGCCCGCAGCCCATGCTGCAGTAACGCCAGCAGGCAAACCTGTTACAGCGCCAATGCCTGTAGCTCCGGTGGTTGTTAAAGTAATGTTTGACATGGCTGCATTGATACAGGTGAAAACAGGAGCGGATGTTGTAACTGTATTGTCGGGTGTAACGAAAATGGTTCCCGTAGCAGCAAAGGTTCCACAGCCGCCTGTTAATGGAATGGTATAATTAAATACTCCGGCAGCGGTAGGTGTGCCACTGATAGTAATGGTATTAGCTGCCCATGCGGCAGTAACGCCGGCCGGCAGGCCGGCTGCGGTACCGATACCGGTAGCTCCGGTGGTGGTGTGCGTAATGGCCGTCAGCGGAGTGTTGATACATAATGTCGGAGTAGCACTAGCCGCAGTTACGGTATTGTCGGGAGTAACGGTAATGGTGCCGGTAGCACTTGCTGTACCACAACCACCGGTTAAAGGAATGGTATAATTGAATGTGCCGGATACTGTGGGTGTGCCATGAATCGTAATGGTGTTGGATACCCATTCGGCAGACAAGCCAGCGGGTAATCCGGTTGCGGTTCCTATTCCGGTGGCCCCTGTAGTAGTATGGGTAATGGGCGTCAATGTGGTATTGATACAGAGGGTTGGTGTTGCACTGGCGGCGGTAACTGTATTATTGGGAGAAACGGTTATGGTGCCGGTGGCATATACCGTGCCGCAACCGCCAGTCAAAGGAATACTATAATTAAACGTACCGGCAACGATCGGTGTGCCATGTATGGTAATAGTGTTGGCGACCCATTCTGCAGAAAGGTTGGCCGGTAATCCGGTAGCTGTGCCTATTCCGGTTGCACCGGTGGTGGTATGCGTAATCGGTGTCAAGGTGGTGTTGATACACAGCGTTGGAGTTGAGCTGGCTGCCGTAACCGTATTATTTGGAGTAACGGTAATGGTGCCTGAGGCATTAGCAACACCGCAGCCACCTGTCAATACAACGGAATAATTGAAGGTGCCGGAAGCAGTAGGTGCTCCGCTGATGGTCACCACATTGGATGCCCATGCTCCTGTAACGCCGGCGGGAAGACCGCTGAAGGTTGCGCCCGTTGCGCCTGATGAAGCATAAGTAATATTGGTGATAGCTGTATTAATACAGAGTGTTTGAGCATTTGACCCTGCAGCAGAAGTTAAATTAATGGTGTTGCTGGTAACTACGGTAATGGTTCCTGTGGTAGAAATAGTGCCACAACCGCCTGTTAAATTAACTGTATAGGTTGATGTTCCGGCAGCTGTAGGTGTTCCGCTGATAGTAACCGTGTTGGCAGCCCAGGCTCCTGTAACGCCTGCAGGAAGTCCTGCAAAAGTGGCTCCCGTAGCTCCGGTAGTTGTATAGGTGATATTGGGAATGGGATTGGTGATGCAAATGTTGGGGTTACCTCCCGAAGTAAGGGTTATTGTGTTGTTGGGTGTAACGGTGATAGTTCCGGTAGCAGTAACAGCCGGAGTGGTGCAACCTCCTGTGGTGGTTACGGTGTAGGTAAATGTTCCCGCAGCAGTAGGTGTTCCGCTGATAGTTACCACATTGGCAGCCCATGCGCCGGTAACCCCTGCAGGCAGTCCGCTGAATGTAGCACCTGTGGCTCCTGTAGTAGCATAAGTAATATTGGTAATAGCGTTATTGATGCATTTTGTTTGTGCATCGGTACCTGCAGCAGATGTCAGGTTAATAGTATTGTTGGGAGTAACTGTCAGTGTACCTGTGGTGGATACTATGCCACAACCGCCTGTTAATGTTACGGTATATGTGTAAGTTCCTGCCACGGTCGGTGTACCGCTGATGGTTACCACATTGGATGCCCAGGCTCCGATTACGCCGGCAGGTAATCCGGTAACAGTAGCACCGGTAGCTGTGGTGGTCCCATAGGTGATATTTGTAATGGCGGTATTGATGCATTTGGTTTGTGCATTGGTACCTGCGGCTGAAGTTAGCGTAATGGTATTATTCGGAGTAACAGTGATAGTGCCTGTTGCAGTAACAGTGCCGCAGCCACCGGTAAGAGAAACAGTATAGGTAAATGCTCCCGACACAGTGGGTGTTCCGCTGATGGTTACGGTGTTAGAAGCCCAGGAGCCGGTTACGCCGGCCGGCAGACCGGTAACTGTGGCGCCGGTAGCTCCCGTAGTCGTATATGTAGTGGTTGTGATTGCGGTGTTGATACATTTGGTTTGTGTACCGCCAGCAGTTAAAGTAATGGTGTTGTTCGGATTAACCACAATGGTTCCAGTGGTTGGAAAGGCTCCGCAACCGCCTAATAATGAAACGGTATAAGTAAAGGTCCCCGTTACGGTGGGTGTACCGGTAATTCCAACAATGTTGGATGCCCATCCGCCTATGACACCGGCTGGCAGGCCAGTAACCGTGGCTCCTGTAGCGCCGGTGGTGGTATAACCAATATTGGTTATTGCTGTGTTAATACACTTGGTTTGATTATCCTGGCCGGGTGTGGCTAAAGTAATAGTATTTGCAGGGTCAATGGTGATTGTTCCTGTGGTGGTAACTGGTGAACAGCCGCCATTCAATGAAACGGTGTAATTAAAAGTTCCTGTGGCGGTAGGAGTTCCGCTGATGGTAACCACATTGGCTGCCCATGTTCCGGTTACCCCTGTCGGCAAACCTGTGACAGTGGCGCTGGTTGCTCCGGTTGTTGCATAAGTGACATCAGTAATCGGGCTTCCGCTGCAGATGGCTTGGTTATCAGTTCCTGCTGCCGAGGTGAGGTTAATACTTGCCGGGAAACATCCGCATATTTTACCATTATTCCAGGTTATAGGCAGAAATTCTACGTAAGCATCATCCCACATCTGGCATCCGGTAATAAGCACCGGGTCGAAACGTAAAGGAGCACAACCGAGGGCGGTTGCTTTGTAAACAAAATTTAACCTGACGAATGTTGCGCCACTGGGGACAACAACAGGAGCATCGCCCCAGACAAAAGTGACAACATTGCTGTCGATAGGAGGGTAAAAATAAGAATAAACACCCACACCGGATATACCGGCACTCCAATTGCTTGCATTTACAAATTGCAGGTAGTTGGAGTCGTACTTAACGATGAACTGGAACGCAGTAATCAGTTGGGGCGCAAAATTGTTTAACCGGATGTCAACACTCACGGTAGATCCCGGGGTGCAGGATGCCGAGTCGATACTTACGGTGTACTGTGATTTCGCCGTCAACCAGAAGACGGACAGCAACAGAAGCAAGATAAATTTTTTCATATTGTTTAATTTTTGGTTAAAATTAGTTTTTTTATTAAAAAACAGTCAAATGTAACTAAAATATTTCTCAAAATGCATTATTTTTTTTAAAACTCAAAAAAATTTTTCAAAAGTATCTTTTTTTTTCAAATTGAATCAATTTTTAACAAATGATTTTTCATAAACCCTATTTTAACATTTTTTAATAGTACATAATTTTATGCTATTCATAATGCCAAATAAACCGGGTGAATGTACCCGGCAATACACAAACATACACAATTCAGTATTATTGGTTATCTTTGCAGATATTTGTATTATGCATAAAGCAGGTTTTGTAAATATTATCGGTAGTCCCAATGTGGGAAAATCAACACTGATGAATGCGCTGGTAGGAGAGAAACTATCCATCATCACGCGAAAAGCCCAAACCACACGGCACCGTATTATGGGCATCATCAATGGTGAGGATTTTCAGATTGTTTATTCCGACACCCCCGGTATTATAAAGCCACATTATAAGTTGCATGAAGCCATGATGACACAGGTGGCTGCGGCTCTTTCCGACGCAGACATTATATTATATATGGTAGAAGCCGGCGAAAAAATTTCTGAACAAACAGATATAATTGGTCAGATTAATAAAACCGATATACCAATATTGTTGTTAATTAATAAAATAGATACTACGGATGCCGCAGTTGTTGATTCCTGTGAACAAATTTGGGCTGCACAATTTAAAAATGCGAAAGTGTTCAGAATCTCGGCTTTACAAAAAATAAATATTCAGCAAGTTTTTGATGCAGTTTTGGCTTTATTGCCGGAAAGTCCTCCTTATTATTCAAAAGATGACCTGACCGACAAACCCGTACGTTTTTTTGTTTCGGAAATCATACGCGAAAAAGTGCTTTTGCTGTATTCAAAAGAAGTGCCTTATTCTGTTGAAGTATTTATTGAGTCGTTTAAGGAAGAGCCGGATATTGTCCGTATTGCAGCTACATTGTATGTGGCAAGAGAGACTCAAAAGGCAATAATTCTGGGACATAAGGGTACGGGAATCAAACGACTGGGTATAGAAGCCCGAAAAGATATTGAACATTTTGTAGGGAATAAAGTTTTTTTGGACCTTACGGTAAAAGTAAATGAAAACTGGCGCGATAATGCGGCGATGTTGCAACGGTTTGGATATGAACTTTAGTTGGAAGTTGCAAGTTGAAAGTGGTTCCGATTCCGATAACTATCGGAAGTGAGAAGAAGTTATAGTGATTAGGAAAAAAATATTATAAGATGTCGAATATATTAGCTATTGTTGGTAGGCCTAATGTGGGGAAATCAACATTTTTCAACCGCCTTACCGGCGAACGCAATGCCATTGTAGACCCCACCAGCGGTGTAACCCGCGACAGGCATTATGGAAAATCCGACTGGAATGGCATTTCTTTTTCGGTGATAGATACGGGAGGCATGGTCATGGGCTCCGAAGACATTTACGAAGACGAGATCAACAAACAGGTCAGTCTTGCCATTGAAGAATCCGATGCCATAGCTTTTATGCTTGATGTCATGGATGGCCTCACACCACTTGATGAAGACATGGCCGTGATGTTGCGCAAAATTAAAAAACCGGTTTTTCTGTTGATAAATAAGGTGGATACCCATGAACGGATAGCCGCTGCCGCCGAATTTTACAGCTTGGGCTTCGAAAGGGTGTTTACTATTTCATCGGTAAATGGTGCCGGGACAGGGGAGTTTCTGGACGAACTTATGAAATATTTCACTGTTGAAGAAAAACAGGAAGAGCCTGACCTGCCAAGGATAGCCGTTGTTGGCCGGCCCAATGCGGGTAAGTCCTCGCTGGTAAATGTACTGCTCGGAACGGAACGCAATATCGTTACCCCCCTGGCCGGAACAACACGCGACAGTATCTATACCCGTTTCAACAGTTTCGGCTTTGATATGCTGCTGGTTGATACCGCCGGATTGCGCAAAAAACAAAAAGTTACTGAAGACATAGAGTTTTATTCCACCCTGCGGGCCATACGCGCCATAGAAAACAGCGACGTATGCCTGCTGATGATCGATGCCGGAAAAGGTATAGGCGCACAGGATATGCATATTTTTAGCATTATCGAAAAAAACCACAAAGGTGTTGTTATCGTGGTCAACAAATGGGATCTGATTGAGAAAGAAACCCAAACCCATTTAACTTTTGAAGCCGAAATAAAAGAAAAAATTGCTCCTTTCACGGATGTGCCGGTGGTTTTTGCTTCGGCCCTGACAAAACAACGTATTCACAAGACACTCGACACCGCCATTAGCGTTTATAAAAACCGCACCCAGAAAATTTCCACATCAAAACTCAACGAACTATTGCTCCCGTTGGTTACCATGAGCCCCCCCCCCTCTGTGAAAGGGAAATTTCCCAAGATAAAATACATACAACAGTTGCCGCTTCATTATCCGGCTTTTGCTTTTTTCTGTAGCCATAGCCAGTATGTAAAGGATACCTACAAGCGCTTTCTGGAAAACAAACTAAGAACGCATTTCGACTTCAGCGGGGTGCCGATAGAGATTTTTTTCAGGGAAAAATAATATGGAAGAGGCCAAAATCCGCATCGACAAATGGCTGTGGGCAGTCAGGATATACAAAACCCGCAGTCTGGCCACCGAGGCCTGCCGCAATGGAAAGGTGCATATTGGCGATCAAGCCGTAAAGGCTGCACGTGAAGTAAAACCCAACGATATAATCCACATTCATCAGCACCAAATAATAAAGACTGTCAAAGTAATTGCCCTGCTCGAAAAACGTGTTTCGGCCAAACTGGTAGCACAATTTATGGAAGACCTCACACCCCCTTCCGAATACGAAAAGGTAGAAATGATAAGGGCTGTTTCTTTTGTGTACCGCCCCAAAGGCACCGGGAGGCCGACCAAAAAAGAACGGAGGGATATAGAAAAATTTAAATAATCCATAAGCCATGAAACGTTTGACATTATTGGTTTTGTTGCTTTTTACCATCGCTGTTCAGGCACAAGAAGTCAGCGAAAAAAACCGTTACGAAATTGTTGCGGTGCTTACCCATCAGCAAAAATGCTGGAACAATGGAGATATCGATGGGTATATGGACGGATACTGGAAATCAGATTCGCTGAAGTTTATCACAAAAAACGGTGTTACTGCCGGTTGGGAACAGACACTCTCTTCTTACAAACAGCATTACACCTCCCGGGAAATGATGGGAACCCTGGTATTTGACGAAGTGAGTATGTTGCAGATGAATACCGTCACGGTTTTTGTTATGGGCAGATGGACACTGCAAAGGACCAATGAAACTGTTGGCGGCCGGTTTACCCAACTCGTGAAAAAAATCGGCGGAAAGTGGAAAATCATCATTGATCACACCAGTTGATACGTAGTGCCACCCAAACGTACAAACAGTTGCCAACGAAGTCTTTTGACATGAAAAACTGCCGGTGGAAGAATATTATTTTTTTATTTATAAGGAACTATTTTCTTACTTTTGAATTCGAGAATGACAGCGGATGACCTCACTTAAGGAAATAACCAGACCTATAGATATCAACCTGGCCGAATTTAACAGCCTTTACCGGGAGACTATGCACAGCAATTCGGCTTTGCTGGATAAGGTGCTGGGTTATATCCTGAAAACCAAAGGAAAGCAAATCCGGCCTATTTTAGTGTTGTTATCAGCCGGGTTGACGGGCAAAATAAACAAATCTACCTATACCGCAGCCATTTTGATAGAACTATTGCACACAGCCACACTGATACACGACGATGTGGTGGATGAGTCGGACAGGCGGCGCGGTTTTTTTTCTGTCAACGCCCTCTGGAAAAATAAAGTGGCTGTGCTGGCCGGGGACTACCTGCTCTCGAAGGGACTGCTGGTTTCTCTTGAAAGCAAGGAATACAAATACCTGCATCTGGGCTCCGATGCCATACAAAATATGAGCGAAGGCGAACTGTTGCAGATAAAAAAATCACGGACGATGAATATCAATGAAGAGACATATATCACCGTTATCCGTAAGAAAACAGCCTCACTTTTTGCCGCCTGTTGCTCGGCAGGAACCGCTTCAACCACCAACGATAATGATCTTATTGAAAAAATGAAGGCCTTCGGTGAAAATCTTGGTATGGCTTTTCAGATAAAAGATGACCTGCTTGACTTTGACCTGACCAACAAAACCGGGAAGCCCGCACATAACGACCTCAAAGACCGAAAGTTTTCGCTGCCACTGATCTACACCCTGAAAAACATCAGTTTTACAGAAAAACGCAGCCTTCTTGGCATACTGAAAAACCATACCCAAAGCAAAGATAAAATTGAACATCTGATTCAGCGTATCAGGGAAGAAAAAGGTTTTGAATATGCCGAAGCCCGCATGAATGAGTATAAAAATATGGCGCTTCAAACCCTTACGGATTTTCCCGATTCGGAATACAGAAAATCACTGGAAAACCTCGTTACTTTTATCACCGACCGTGTTTATTAGATTTGGCAAGATGCACCTGACACAAAATTTGAAAATAAAAACCACTAACCGACTATGAAGAAATTTTTGGCATTGATGCTTTGTGTGAACATTTTCTTTGCTGCTTTTTCGCAGGAGAAGAAAACAGAATACTGGAAAAACAACAAAAAGAAAGGTGAAGGCGCCGTGATAAACGGCCTGAAAGATGGTAAATGGACCTATTGGTATGAGGATGGCAAAAAATGGTGCGAAGGCGCTTACAAAAATGACAAGCAAACAGGGCAATGGACTTATTGGCACGTGAATGGGAACAAGTGGGAAGACATCAATTATGAAAACGGATTGAACACCAGGTATCACTCCAACGGACAAAAGGAATATGAAGTAAATATTGTTAACGGCCAGCGCGATGGCAAATGGACCGAGTGGTACAAAAACGGCAAGGTTAAGGAAGAAGGCGCCTATATAGATGGACTGAAAGACGGCTTGTGGAGCAATTTTTATGAGGACGGAGCCAAACAGGCTCAACGTTATTTTTCCCAAGACAAGTTTACCGGCAAATGGACATACTGGTTTCCTGACGGGAAACTCTGGAAAGAAATATCTACCGAAAACGGTCCTGTAACCATTTACGATTCTCTTGGTCATAAAACAAGTGAATGGTCCGTGAAAAACGGGAAAAAAGATGGCCGTTCGCTTACCTGGTTCACTGACGGAAAAATTAAAAGCGAAACAACTTTTGTGAACGACCTGCGTGAAGGTGTGCAAACGATCTATCATTCGAACGGCCAAAAAATGCTGGAAGGGCAATTTAAAAACGGCGAAAAATCGGGCAAATGGCTTCAGTTTTATGAGAATGGTAAAAAATGGAAAGAACTGAATTACGATAACGGACAGAACACGGCCTGGTATGAAGACGGAACAAAACAGGAAGAAGGGTATGTCAAAAACGGTGAAAAGGATGGCGTATGGACCAAATGGTATGCCAATGGGAAGATGCAGGAAAAAATCAATTATAAAAACGGCCTCAGGGAAGGGCCGGCACAAACCTGGTTCGACAACGGCAACAAAGAAATGGAGGGTTTTTACATACAGGATTCGCTGAATTGTTATGCCCGCTGGTGGCGAAACAACGGCAACAAAGAGATGGAAGGCAAAATAAGAGGTGACCTGCAGGACAGTGTTTGGATTTTTTATCATGAAAACGGCGCCAAAGGCAGCACCGGAAATTTTGTCCGGGGCAAACAGCAAGGCGCATGGGTGTATTATTATGAAACCGGCGAAAAATGGAAAGACGGCTATTTTACTGATGGTAAAAAATCCGGTTTATGGACCACCTATTATGAAGACGGCAAAAAACAACGCGAAGGGACATTTGAAAATGATAAAGAAAACGGCTTATGGACCAGTTGGTACCGTAATGGACAAAAGCAAGACATGGGCACATTTAAAGATGGTAAAATGCACCTGAAATGGGAGGGTTGGTACGAAAAAGGAAACAAGAAATATATTGCCGAATACAATGACGGGCAAAGGTCGGGAAAATACACACTCTGGTGGGAAAACGGCAATATGCGCACCGAGCAGATGTACAAAAACGGCGTAAAGAGCGGCGCCTCGAGCGAATGGTACGAGAACGGAAAAATTACAGAAAGCGGCTATTATACCAACGACCTGAAAAGCGGCTACTGGAGTTTTTACGATCAATATGGTGTGCTTTTCCAGGAGCAGGGTTTCAGCCAGGGACGTCCCGATGGAAAATTTGTTGAATACCATCAGAATGGCCAGAAATCAAGTCAGGGGCTGTACGTGACTGCCCTGCGCGAAGGAACTTGGTACTACTGGGATAAGGACGGCAAACTGTTATACAAGGTTTCGTTTACCAAAGGTAAGAAGGTTAGCGAAGAAAACGCCGGCAAGCCGGAACCGAAGAAATAGCATGTAACGGTAATTCCGGCCGGGAAAAATCATGAATTTAACCTGACGGAACGTCAACCTTATTATTTGCTGAATGTATTAAACTGTTTGAGCCCTATCAGCACATCATAATTTTCGCCCAGCTCACGGCTATACACATAAATGGTGTATTCATTATCGGTTTCGTAATGAGAGCCTTCAATCAGGGTTTCGTCTCCCACCTGTTTGCCGTTCTCGAGAAAAACATACTGATAGTTATAATAGCCTTGTTTTAAATACAGCGTGGCTGTATATCCCTTCCATTCATAATTGTATTCCATTTTCGCTTCTTTCGAATAACTCCAGTCGGTAAGACCCCCGAGGATATATATAGCGCCATCCTGAAGCGGGGCATCGTACTTCAGAAAAAAATGCACATACACATATTCCGATTCGATATCGCTGTCGGTTATGTTGTCATCCGACTTGATAAACTGCCTGCCTTTGATATCCTTCTGCGAAACAAAAACCTTAAATGTCTTCCGCTGCTCCTCTTTTAGAAAAACTTCGTAACCAATTGAATCTTTTACCTGATGAGCAATGTATTCGGTGTATGCGTTCGTACTTTTGATATCAAAATACCTGAACACGTTGCCTCCCGGGAACACATTTTCTTCTTCGTAATTATAATCCAGTATTTCGCCTTTGATGTACAGGGGTTTCAGGTTGCGTATGGCATTGTCCCAGCGGCCGTTCTGCTGCACAATGACTTTAAGGTCCTGGTATGGATTGTTTATGGTGTATCCTGTTTTATCAATAGAAAAATCAACCTCCTGCTTGTAATTACGGTATTCAACAACCGTTGGCTTGTTTACGATAGCGGTGATGTTAACTTTAGAATCCACTATCATAAAACGACGGGTCAATACCACATTTTCGGGTTCGTCTTCCATGTAAACTTTTAGCAGGTAATTGCCCGACAACACGGGTTGCATAACATCCGTGGGAATGGTAAGTGAATAATGCGTGTATTTCTGCAAGGTGTTGAATGAGTATTTTACATCGGTGATATCGTCTTCATAAAATCCGCGGAGGTATTCGTTGGGCATGAGGTCAGAAGGATTCCAGTATGCATCGCAATGAATAAAGGTATAACGCATTCTTTTGAGGTCGCCGTCGAGGTCGTCAAATTTTAGGACAAGTTTTTCACCCTGGTCAAGATTTATGATGGGCGAAGTGAGTACAAAGCCCTCGCGGTAAAATAAAACAGTTCTGATGTTGGGTTTGTAAATATAATCTTCGGCCCGTAAATAGTTGTCGCTAAAATAATCAGGCGTATTTTGTTTTATAGAATCCTTTGCCTGGCGGTTCTTTTTCTGAGCCAGTGCATGAAAGCTGAAAAAAAACAGGCAAATTATTAATACTGTGAACGGTTTAAAATAAAATGTTTTTTGCATTACTTACGCTTATATTTACAAAAGTACAGAATTTGTGATAATTATCAGAGTAAATTATGAATGATAATACATGCTGTTTTCAAGTCAGCCAGCATGGTAATAAAGTGTACACAAGAATAGTATAAAATGACAAAAGTATTATTTACCGCTTAGCTGTTAAAGTGTTTAAAATATATAAAATTATACCGGGATTTTTGCTTATTTTTGGGTTGACATCTGCTGGTTAAAGAAAAAAATAATGGATTACATTTTATCAAACTATCAATTATGATCCCTTTGTTCCCGGTGTTTAAGAATCTGGAGATGTCAGACAGGCAAGCTGTTGAAAAAATCACTTCCGGGTTTCCACCTTATGCCGAATACCAATTCACCACCATGTGCTGCTGGGAAATTCACCAGCCATTTCAACTCTCAACAATAAATGGCAACCTGCTTCTTAAGCAAACCAACTGCCTGACAGGCGAGTATTTTTTTTCACTGATCGGCAAAAACAATCTGACAGCCACCGTGAGGCAGGTACTGGATTTTTTGTCTGTTAACAAGCTTCCCGCAGTCTTGAAATGCCTGCCGGAAGAAATGCTGGAGCACCTCGAACTCTTGCAGTTCAATATTACAGAAGACCGCGATAACTTTGATTACATTTATCCGGTGGCCGGCTTCCATGAAGCCCGCGGAAGCAGCTATAAAGTTTTCCGCCACAAATGCGCTGCCTTTAAAACCAATTATCCTGACATCATTACGCGTTCTTTTGATCTTACTTTACCTCAAAACAGTAGTCAGATATTAACTCTTTACGATACCTGGGCAAGCGCTAAGGCTGCCGGCAACAAGGATTTTGAATCCGCCGGCGAACATTACGCATTAAAAAAACTATTGTCGATGGCCCGTAATCTCGATTCCGTTGGTGCCATTGGACTTTTTGACCGACAAACCATGATTGCATTTTCTATCTTTGAAATCAATGATACAAAATTTATTACCGGGCTTTTCTGCAAGGCTAACACTAACTACATGGGCGTTTACCAGTATCTGATGAAAGAAGTAGTCGCCTTATCGCACAGCCGCGGAATTGAATATCTTAACTGGGAGGCCGATCTGGGGCTGGAATCCTTACGTAAATCAAAAATGGAATTGCATCCGGCATTTTTTTTAAAGAAATACATCCTGGAGCCGGTATAATCATTTGAGCCTTTCTGCCAGCTTCTATCAAATAAAAAATCATATTTTTACATTATGAAACACTGGTTTTTTTTGGCTTGTTTTCTGCCTGCGTTACCCGTAATGGTGAATGCACAGGAACAGGACAGCCTGTTTCATGATGCCGGCATTTACACCACAGTTCAATGGTCGGCCGGAGAGCCTGCAATAGTTACACCCCAGTTTTGGGTTTATATTGGCGATTACTACCTTGAAACACGATACAATTATGAAAACTCTGAAACGGCATCCCTGTATTTTGGCCGGTCGTTTTCTTTTGGGGAAAACGCTTCGGTAGAAATAACGCCAATACTGGGAGGTGTTGTCGGCGCCACCAACGGGATATCTCCGGGGTTTAATTTCAATCTGGAATATAAATCATTTGCCACTTCGACACAGTGCCAGTACACCTTTAACCTGAAAGATTTTCCCGGCAGTTTTTTCTGGGACTGGACAAATTTCAGTGTCAACTTTTCTGAACACTTTGGGATGGGCGGCGCCATACAGTTGTATATTCCTCAGTCCGGAGAAAAAAACATTTCGGTTGGGCCTATGATAGTGCTTGGTTACAAGAAGTTTTCACTGGAAATGTATGTTTATAATTTCTGGGAATGCCAGCCTACCTATGCCGTGGGATTGGTTTATGATTTTATGCCGTCATCGGATGACTAAAAACAATAAAACATTGCAATAATTTTGATTTGGGCCGTCATACGATGATCGCTTTAAATTAATCAATCATAATCTCATCAACAAATATCCATCCGCTATACCCCGCACCCAGGTGCCATTCGGGAATGGTGCCAATATTATATGCTTTCACTTTTACGTAGCGGCCTTCGGTTTTTACATCAGATGTCAGATC
>JAGNBV010000004.1:61643-63818 GCA_018004645.1 Bacteroidales bacterium | reverse complement strand
TTGTTGCCATTGTTCTACCATGGACAGCATAGCGGAACTGTGTTCTTGTCGGATCATAATTTTTTACCAGCAAAAGTCGGCACTATCATGCCTGAAAAAAAGATGCTCGTGGCAGTAGGGATACAAAGAAACTGGAAATCGAAGCAAAAAAAGAAGAAGAAAACGGGGGTTCATATATTCGCCCCATCGTTTTATTTCAAGCTCAACCAAAAACAGATGACGACAACACAACCTTTGAGAAAATAAAACAAATTCTGATTGATTTAAAAATCCCAGAAAATCAAATCAAGATTAAAACCGCTGCTATAAATGAAATCAAGGATATTGATTTAATGGCAAAAGATTGTGAAGTACGTTATATAATTACTGTAAACGCACTCAAAGAAGGCTGGGATTGTCCTTTTGCTTATATACTTGCATCACTTGCAGAAAAATCTTCACAAATTGATATTGAGCAAATTGTTGGCAGGATTTTACGTCAACCCTATGTAAAACGTCATAAATTTGATTTACTAAACTGTTCATTTGTTATAACAGCATCTAATAAATTCAGAGATACTTTGCAAGTAATAGTTGATGGCTTAAATAAAGCTGGTTTTAGCAGCAAAGATTTTAAAGTGGCAGTTGATGAATCTGTGGAAGAACAGCAACAAGAAGAAAATGTGTTCAGACAATTAACAATACAAATACCCGAACAGCAGGAAACAACACCATCGCAAACAGAAGAAACCCCCATTGATAAAGAAGTTGACACATCAAAAATCAACATCGTTTCTGAAAATACAACAATACCAAATGAAGTGCTGGAAAAAATTACACAGAAAGCAACAGAAGCCAGTGCAGAAATGGATAAGTTAACTGAAGAATTGGGGGATGATGCAAGTTTTACATTACCAGCTGAAATTCAACAGAAAGTGAAAGTATATAAGATTAAAGAAACGTTTGCAGATTCCGCAAACAAAATAAAATTGCCCCAATTTTATTTAAACGTTCCATCAAATCCACTTTTTCCAGAGCATGAAGCAGATTCTGTTCTTTTATCAAAAGAAGCATTGCTTGAAAATTTTAAGCTAAGTCAGGAAGACATCAAAATAAATTTTGATAGTATTTTCAGTGAGCTTTATAAAGTTGATTTGGAAGAAGGCAACAAAGGTGAGTATTCACCCACATTTAGCCAGATTGAAGGCAAAATTAAAGAACCATTGGTTGAATATCTGTTAGCACAGCCAAAGGATACACAGATAGCACAAATAACAGGTAGGATAGCAAAACTGATTGGTAACATGTGGCCAATTGCTGACAAGGAAATAAACACCTACATAAAACGTATACTTGAAAGTTTAAATTCAGAGCAAATTTCCGACCTGGTAACACATGAGTTAACGTATAAAGACAAAATAAAAGATAAAATAAAACAGTTATCTGAAAAATACGCTGAATCTCAGTTTAACAAATATCTCGATACTGATAAAATTACCATTAAAGACAATTTCACTTTTAAATCTTCGATAATTCCTGCTCGTTTAGCTCCTGCAATTACAAAATCATTGTATGAGCACGAATCAGAAATGAACGATTTCGAAGCACAAGTTATTAATGAAATAGCCAACTTATCCAATATTGCTTATTGGCATAGGAACATTGAAAAATCTGGCTTTTACTTAAATGGCTTTATCAATCACTATCCTGATTTCATTGTACAAACCAAATCTGGAAAAACTTTAATCATTGAATCCAAAGGCGATTATCTCGATAACGAAGACAGCAAGGCTAAAATTCGTTTAGGGCAGAAATGGCAGGGAAAAGCTGGAAACAAATACCGCTACTTTATGGTCTTCGACCAAAAGCAGGTTGAAGGTGCATACAAGATTGATGATTTGATTAATGTTATAAAAGAAATCTGACGGCAGAATAATTTATCATAATCACTCCCATCACATTATAAAAAAAATCACTAGTGTCCGGTTGTTGATTTAAAAATGTTTTTCCTAACCAATTGAATTTGTTTGAGTAATAACCGGACACTAGTGAAAAGTAGTACATAATAAAAAAAAGCTGCCTTAAAGCAGCTTTGTCGGGATGAGAAGACTTTCCGCCTGTGGCGGCATAGACTCACTTCCGACCCCCACGTCCCGAACGTGGTACCCCGCCACAGGCGGGGCTACATCCCGAAAA
>JAGNBV010000004.1:0-61543 GCA_018004645.1 Bacteroidales bacterium | reverse complement strand
GTTTTTCACGGGCGAGAGCGATGGCCTTGTCTTCAAAAGATTCTGAATATACCAGCACGAAAGGGATTCTGTTTTTTGTGGATCGCTGCCGGCCGCTGTTGTGGTACAGGAGTCTTTTCTCCACATCGGCAGTAGACCCAATGTAAAACCTGCCATCTTTCAGACTTTTAAGAATATATACGTAGTACATGAATAAAAAAGCTGCCTTAAAGCAGCTTTGTCGGGATGAGAAGACTTTCCGCCTGTGGCGGCATAGACTCACTTCCGACCCCCACGTCCCGAACGTGGTACCCCGCCACAGGCGGGGCTACATCCCGAAAATGGGGTTTTAATCGGAAATGTTTTTAAAATTATCCATCAAAATTTTAAAAGCCCTGCCCCCCTTAAAACTTTTTATTTGTTTTTCACGGGCGAGAGCGATGGCCTTGTCTTCAAAAGATTCTGAATATACCAGCACGAAAGGGATTCTGTTTTTTGTGGATCGCTGCCGGCCGCTGTTGTGGTACAGGAGTCTTTTCTCCACATCCGCAGTAGACCCAATGTAAAACCTGCCATCTTTCAGACTTTTAAGAATATATACGTAGTACATGAATAAAAAAGCTGCCTTAAAGCAGCTTTGTCGGGATGAGAAGACTCGAACTTCCGACCCCCACGTCCCGAACGTGGTACGCTAGCCAACTGCGCTACATCCCGAAAAATTCGACTACAAAGGTAATAAAAAAATAAAAAACAGAAAAACTTATTGTGCTAATTTCATTTTTATCTTCGAAGAGATCACATCGATGGCTACATGGTTGGCTCCGCCCTGCGGCACCACAATATCAGCCACGCGTTTGGTGGGCTCGATAAACTTGAAGTGCATTGGTTTTACCCATTTTTCGTAATGGTTCAGCACATCGGAAAGTGACCGTCCCCGTTCTTCCATATCACGCCGGATGATTCGCATAAGGCGCTCATCGGCTTCCGCATCAACAAAAACTTTAACATCAAAACGTTCCAGAAGTTTGGCATTAGTAAAAATCAGTATGCCTTCCACAATCATAACACGCTTAGGCTGAACAGGAATGGTCTCTTTAGCTCTTGCACACGTAAGGTATGAATAAATGGGCATTTCGATAGGTTTGCCTTTCTTTAATATGTCGAGGTGTTTGATCAACAGGTTGAACTCGATGGAAGAGGGGTGGTCAAAATTTATTTTTGATCGTTCTTCGGCGCTGAGATGGCCGTTATTTTTGTAATAAGCATCCTGTGATATAACAGTCACGGCACTTGCCGGCAAACTGTTTACGATTTTTTTTACTACGGTGGTTTTTCCCGACCCGGAACCACCGGCAATACCAATGACTAGCATTTTTTTTTTCAAAATTACAAAAAACAGAAATAGGACAACGGCACTACCCTCAAAAAAAAATGTATTTTTGTGAAAAAAATTTATTGGTCATGAAGAAAATTGTTTTATCAGCATTCATGCTGTTGGTGGTTTGTGCAGGATTTGCCCAGGAGAAAAATCCGACATCTCCGTTACTTTATCATGCAGATGATATGTTATTAAAAAAAGCGGTTACCGAAAAGCCGGAGCTAATCAATCAATACATGATTTATGAGGAAAACCTGAAGAACCTCATTAATTCTATATATAGCCAGAACGGGAAAAATGGAGCCAAAACAGATACACTCATTGACGGAAAAAGAATTATTCCCGTGGTGTTTCACATCGTGCACAACGGCGGCCCCGAAAATATCAGCCGGGAACAAATTGAGGATGCCATCAAACTTATCAATATTGACTATAATAAACTTAATGCCGATACCACTTTAGGTCACACATATCCTCCGTTCAATGCCTTGAGAGCCGACTGTAAGATAGAGTTTCGCCTGGCAAAAGTCGATCCCAACGGAAACTGTACCGATGGTATTATGAGACATTATGATCCCCAGACCAACTATGGCTATTTTAAAACTATGACAGACTATTGTTGGACACCAAGCCGTTACCTGAATGTTTTTACTGTGAATTTTATTTATCCCGAAGGTATGTCTCTGCCTGATGGGGCCTTCATCGGCGGGATGTCTCCTTTTCCTCCCAGCAATACCTTGTCGTCGGCACTTACCGGTGGCGATACCCTGGCTGACGGGGTGCTGATAAGGCACGACTGTATCGGTAGCATTGGCACAGCTACAGCTATGGGCGGAATGCCTATCAATGCAATTAACAGGACATTTACCCATGAAAGCGGGCATTATTTCAACTTATACCACACCTTTCAATCTCTTCTGGCCGTCATAGGGGTTGATGGATGCCTTGATATGCTGGGAAGCGGTGATGAAGTGGCCGACACTCCTCCGGTTTCTTCAGGCACACAAAATACCTCTTTGGCCTGTTATGAACCGGGCACGGTGAATTCCTGCACCACCGACAGTCCCGACCTGCCGGATATGATAGAAAACTATATGGACTATCAGTGGGGCTATTGTGCAAATATGTTTTCATTAGGACAGTATGCAAGAATAGATGCCACACTACAAACCGATAGATTGAAATTATGGTCAAAAGAAAATCTTATTTATACCGGAGTGTTAGATACCACGCCGGTGCTGTGTGCTCCAATAGCCGAGTTTTTCTCTTCTTCTAATCTGGTTTGTGCCGGCGGAAATATTCAATTTACCGATTATTCTTTTTCAGGAGCGGTACAGGATTACCTGTGGACATTCGAAGGCGGAACACCTGCCACATCTACCGATCAGAATCCCCTGGTTGTATATAACACCCCGGGAACTTATTTTGTGAAACTTTCGGTTAGCAATGCCAGCGGTGCAGATTCACTCATCAAACAGGACATGATCACGGTGAAGCCCGCTACGGCTGCATTATTGGCGCCTTTTATGGAAAACTTTGAAACCACCGTGCTCAACAATGGATGGATAGTGAAAAATGATGTGGGTAATCAGTGGGAAATAAGCGATACGGCCTACTTCTCTGCTTCCAAAGCATTACGCCTGAAAAATTTCACGGGAAACACAGCAGGAAGTTTTGACGAGATTATCACTCCGGCTTATGACTTAACTTCGCTCCCCGCAGGCGGAACACCTTTTGTACGGTTTAAACTTGCCTATGCCGGCAAAATCAGCAGTTCGGATACCGTGTATGATGCTCTGAAAATGTTTGTTTCAAAAGATTGCGGCGAAACCTGGTCGGAAAAATACACCGAAAGCGGTGCTACTTTGGGCAGTACCAATGCTACCTCAGGTAGTTTTGCTCCGGCAACAACTGCTGATTGGAAAGAGATTTCAAGGCCGTTGCCGGGCTTCCTGACAGCAAACAATGTGATGTTTAAATTTGTCTTTCATTCCAACGGCGGTAATAATGTTTATATTGACGACATCAATGTTACTACCCAAATCTCAGGTTGTGAAGAAAACCTGATGGAAACCCTGAACTTTACGGTGCAGCCCAACCCTGTTGCTGATGTTTCTCAGATAAAATTTGCACTTGAGAACGCTGCACAGGTCAGTATCATCGTTTATGACATCCTGGGCAACGAAGTGAAAAATCTGGTCAGTCAGAAACTCAATCAGGGTGCACATGTTATCGAACTTAGCAAATCAGCTCTTGGCGGTAGTGGAGTTTATATTGTGAAAGCTTACTTTAACGGAAACGGAATAGTTAAAAAGATAGTAGTCGAATAGGCTAAATGTTTTTGATCATATTAAGGCTGTCTCAACACAGGGACAGCCTTTTTTATGTGCGCTACGCATGCCTTAGTTCTTTAAAGTGGAAGTCTTGAACGAGCAACCAACGGGAATCGTTAATCCAAAGCAAGGGTGTTGCAGGTGACTGCAAATCTGAAGGAAGCTTCGGATAAAATTGTGAGTTAACGAACAGAATATTTACCACACATAATTCTTGAAAGAAAATCTAATAAACACTAAGTCGGGATTATCCTGGATGCAACGCTCCAGCTAACACACTTGTCATTAGAAACGAAGTGCGCTAATGATAAATCTGGGATTTTGGAAAGACATGAGAAATTTATTAAAGATTGAACTATCGGCGGTTCAAATTAGGTACAGAATTTTTTTCTGAAGCCAAAAAGCTTTTTTATCGTTTGCTCAGCCACTCGGTAGGATTACAGATAGTTTTACCTTGCCAAACTTCAAAATGAAGTTCGGTTTTTCCTTCTTCAGAGTTGGTATAGATGGTGCCGATACTTTGTTTGGTGGAAATAGATTGATTCTTACTTACCGATACGGATCCCAGATTGGAATATACCGTAAAAAACTCACCATGCCGAATAATAACAGCCATATTGTTATTGGCAATTGTAACAATGCTCGACACTGTTCCTCCTAATACTGCCCGGGCCGGTGAACCGGCGGTGGTGCTGATGTCGATGCCGTTATTTTTAATTTTTATGCCATCAAGGACAGGGTGGGGGTGTTCACCAAAATAACTGGTTATGGCGCCACGCTCCACAGGCCAGGGCAGCTTTCCTTTATTACTCATAAAATTATCCGAAACAATTTTTTCTTCTGGTGTTAACACGTTTTTTACCGTGGTGGTTTTGGTTACCGTTTTGTTTGTTTTGCTGGCCGATTTGTTTATCTCGGCGGCAATGGCTGCTTCAATTTTTTTCTTTAGCGCCAGGGCTTCATTTTCCTTTTTCTTGAGGCTTTTCTTAAGGTCGGATTCTTTTTGTTTTAATTTTTTCAGGTCGCTGTCTTTTTTTGTCTTTTCAGCATTGAGCTTTAGCTTTTCTTCTTCGCTGGCCTTCAAAAGGTCTTCCTTGGTTAATTTTTGCTGAACGAGTTCCTTATTTTTTTGTGCTATAAATTCTTTGGTTTGCTTTATAAGGGCAATCTGTCGGCGCAGGTACTCATTGTATTGCTGAAAGTATTTTATTCTCCTGAAAGCCTGATTAAAATCATTGGCCGCAAAAATCAGGGTGAGGCGGTCGTTGGCATTTCTGTTTTTGTATGCATTATAAATCAGCTCGGCGTATTCGTCTTTCATGGCCGCTAATTGTTCGTTCGAACGTTGTATCTCCAGGTTGTTTTGCGAGATTTTTTGTTCCAGGCCGCCGATTTCGTCGTTTATTCCGCTAATCAACTCCTCGCGTTTGGCTATTTGATTTTTTAAAAGCACCACCTGATTCAGCGAAATATCTTTATTCTTTTTGGTTTCGTCAAGTAGTTTTTTGTAATAGTTTATTTCTTCTTCTATTTTTTTCTTTTTATCGAGCAACTTTTCTTTAGATTGCTGATTTTGTGCAAAAGGGAAAAATACCAACCCCATAAGCGTGATGATTAGTCCGGCCAACAGCCATTTTTTTGTTTTTTCCCCTTTATTCATATCGTTTTAACAAAAGTGTAAAAATAATTATTTTTCAAAACACGATATTTTAAGTTTCAAAAAACTACAAACAGTGCATTGTTTATAAGAACACAACAGGGGCAGGTTTTTGCCGTTTATATATGGGCAACTCAAAAAACTTTGCATTTCTTCGTTTGTCTTCGTTCTTTAAATACTCATATACGTTCTGTATACTGCGCTTTTCAGGACTTCGACAACCCAGGACTTTTTTGTTTTTAGAGCTGTCCGATCAACGTTATTAGATGTGCCCATATTGTATTTATTAGTACTTTTGCAGTAAAGAAACGCATTAGTAATTGCAATATAAACGATAGTTCATGAAAATAATTATCCCCATGGCCGGCATGGGCAAACGCATGCGGCCGCATACCCTCACAATCCCCAAGCCTCTGATACCAGTAGCCGGAAAACCTATAGTGCAGCACCTTGCCGAAAGCCTTATCAATTCTTGTTCGCAGCCTGTTGAAGAGATTTCTTTTATAGTGGGCAATTTTGGCGAAGAAACAGAAAAAAAACTTCTGGATATCAGCGTAAGCCTGGGCGTTAAGGGAAAGATATGTTATCAAAAAGAGGCTCTCGGGACAGCCCATGCGGTTTTATGTGCCGCAGAATCTTTGGATGGCCCCGTTATAATTGCTTTTGCCGACACCTTGTTTAAAGCGGGGTTTAGCATAGATTCGGACAAGGACAGTATTATCTGGGTGCAAAAAGTTGAAAACCCTTCACAATTTGGCGTGGTTACTACGGCAGAAAATAATACCATCACGGGTTTTGTTGAAAAGCCGAAAGAATTTGTTTCTGACCTTGCAATTATTGGTATTTATTATTTTAAAGACGGCAAAAACCTTCGCAACGAATTACAATACCTGATTGATAACAAGGTGATAAAATCGGGAGAGTACCAGTTGACCGATGCGCTGAAAAATATGTTGGACAAAGGCCTGGGCTTTTATGCCGGACATGTTGACGAATGGCTTGACTGTGGCAATAAAGATGCTACGGTGCATACCAACCAGCGGGTACTGGAAATGATGAAAGAGCAGGAGCTAATTGCTCCTTCGGCTGTGATTACCAATTCGGTGATAAAAAAACCATGCTTTATCGGAGAAAATGTGGTGATTAGCGACGCCGTTATTGGTCCTCATGTTTCTGTCGGGAAAAATACGCACATACAAAATTCAATAATTACCAACAGCATAATTCAGGAAAATTCAACTATTACCGATGCCAACCTCGATAATTCCATGATAGGCAGCTTTGTAGATTTCAAAGGCAAATTGTATGAATTGAGCATAGGGGATTATACCACTATGTGTTAAAATATGCAGATGAAAATTAGCCGAAAAATAGTATTCTTTTCATGCGTATGCCTTTCGCTTTTGATGTGTTATGCCTGCCGCACAAACCAACCCGCATCAAAGCCTGTGGCTGCCGACAATAGCAAGAAACTCACCCAACAACAATTGATTCAGAATACAGCTCTGTTTCTGGAAGGTCTGAGAGAGAAATACCTTAACAACAATGATAAGGCCATGGGGCTTTTTGCTCAGTGTATTAAACAGAACCCGGCCAACGACGGCGCTTTGTATGAGATGGGCTTTTTGTTGTTTGAGCAAAACAAATATGACGATGCGCTGGTGCTTATCAAAGATGCCTGTAAGAGAAAACCTGATAATGTTTGGTATTCTTTGTTGCTGGCACAGATTTATTCCGCAAAAAAAGATTTTAACAGCGCTGAAAAAGTATATAAGACACTTACTGACAAAAACCCCGATAAACCTGAGCTTTTTTATGAATGGGCCGATGTATGCATCCTGCATGAAAATTATACCGAAGCCATAAAAGTCTATGATTTGCTTGAAGACCATATAGGAAGGCAGCCCGAAACCACTCTACAAAAGGAAAAATTGTATATGCAGCTGGGCAAAAGCGACAAAGCTATTGAGGAGGCCAAAGCGATTATTCGGCTGTTTCCGGGAGAAACTCAGTATTATGAAGACCTGGCGGACTTGTATATGGCCACCGGACAATCGCTTAGGGCCTTTGAACAGTACCAGAAAATACTCACCATAGACGCCTCCAATCCTCAGGTTCACCTGGCTCTTGCTGATTATTACCGTAGCCAGAACAATACGGAAAAGGCTATCGATGAACTAAAAACGGCCTTTTCAAGCAGGGAACTCGACATCGACTCCAAGGTTAAAATACTGCTGACATTGATGAATAATCCTGTGAAAAACAAGGAATATTTTGATGCCTTGCCCGAACTGGGCAAAATCATTACAGAAGCTTCCCCCGAGGAGGCCAAGGCGTTTTCGGTGTACGGCGATATTTTAAATCAGCAAAAAGATTTGGCGGGTGCCCGCAACGCGTTCCGCAAGGTTACCGAAATTGACAATAGCAAATATGTGGTGTGGCAACAATTACTGCAAATCGACAGGGCTTTGGAAGATTATGATGCCCTGGCCGCCGACAGTAAAAGCGCAATGGAGCTTTTTCCTGAACAGCCAGAGCCCTATTTGTTTTTTGGTCTCGCCAGAATGAAAGCTGGTGATTATGAAGAAGCGACCAGGATATTGAATACCGGTAAAAATTTTTCCATAGGTGATGATAAAATGTTGTTGAAGTTTTATTCAGCCCTGGCAGATTCTTATTACCAGATAAAAAAGTATGATTTGTGTTTTGAATCTTTTGAAAAATCACTCAGCATCGACCCCAACAATACTTACGTGCTGAACAATTACAGTTACTACCTTGCTCTGCAAAACACCAACCTCGCAAGGGCCCAGCAGTTGTGCGAACGCCTGCTCAGCCTTTATCCTGCCGAACCAATCTTTCAGGATACTTATGCCTGGGTGCTTTTTAAGCAAAAAAAGTTTGAGGAAGCCAAAAGCTGGAGCACAAAAGCCGTGGCAGGAAGTAGCGAAAAGAACGGCGGGATACTGGAACATCACGGCGATATATTGTTTATGTTGCAAGATGTTGAACAAGCTGTTTCGTATTGGAAAAAAGCAAAAGAAAATGGTATTGCCACCGAAATGCTGGATAAGAAAATTGCAGAAAAAAAGCTCTATGAATAACAGGGTTCCTTTCCTGGTAATTTGTTGTGTGGCGATGCTGTTGTTATTTTCATGCAGGACAAAACAGGCGGTGCTTGAGCTGAAGCCTGGCAAAACGGTTGATGGAGATTCTTCTGCCGCAATGAAAATCCAGCCGTTTCTTTTTCATACGCTGTCGCTGAAATTCGATGCGGAAGTGCAATCCGGTGATGAGAATAACAATTTTTCAGGAAATATTTATGTGGTCAGGGACAGCGCCCTTTGGGTTTCGGTTCAGAAATTCGGGCTGGAGGTGGTAAGGGTTTTGATAACCAATGATTCGGTGCGAATGCTTGACCGGATTAACAAAAGTTATCTGGCAGGAGATTTTTCCCTTATTTCCGGTATTTTAAAAACCAGTATTGATTTTGATGGCCTGCAGTCGCTGATCACCGGTAATGATGTTATGTCGTACGAGGATGCCGGCTATACCGAAAAAAATACCGGCGATACGTTGGTGTATTATTTTGCAAAAAGAAAAAAGAAAACCGGGACTTCATCGATAAGCCAAGAAATCATGGTTAATAAAGTGGATAACAAAATCTGCAAAAACACCATTAACAACCTTTCGCAAAATTCGGGATGGGCTTCGTTTTCCTATTCGGATTTTGAGAGTTTTGACGGGCAAAAATATCCCGGTAAAATTGCCTTTCAGGTAAGCAACACCGGCACCCTTGAAGGGATTATTGAATTTACACGCATCACTCCCGAAAAAAAAGAATCCCTTCCCTTCAACGTTCCGGATACCTATGTCAGAAAAAATTAATAGTGCCCTTATTTGGTCAGTGTTACTTTTTTTGTAACGCTATGTTTTCCGGTGCTTATGGTGATAAAATACATTCCTTTTTCCAGTGACGAAAGATTAACCACCAACTGATTGTTTCCTGCATTTTGGCAGTGGAGGTCGGCGGCCACGGTATTACCCAAGATGTCATAAACTTTCAGGCTGATTTCTGAAACATCAAGGGCATCGGTTTGAATGGTAATAAAATCTTGTGCAGGGTTTGGGAAGAGCATTATGTTTTTGGATAGTTCCTGTTCCTCAACACCGGCAGTAGAATATACATAAATATAATTGGTTTTCGTTTCGGTATCGCTACCGGCCGAGTTTGTCGAGGTAAGCGAAATGGTATAATAGCCGGGAACAGTGAACTTCACAACGGGATTTTTTGCCGTGGAGGATGTAGAGGCCATATAGGAAATTCCTGTGGATGGTGTTATCGACCATGAATAGTCAATAGGGTCGTTGGTTGATGAATTAGTGAAAACCACCAATCCGTTGATCGCCAAGCTGGTTTTGTTGGCGGTAAAACCTGCTACAGGGGTTACCACATCGGTATTGGGTGCGATACCATAAACTATGTTCTGATAGTCGTCAAAATCAAAACTGGTGCCGCTGGGAGCAATATTGTTCAGGTACACATAGCCATTGGATGAGCCGCTCCATCCCCAGTTGAAATGGAAATAGCTGGAATAGCTTCCGGTACCCTGGTAGCCATCGCAAACAAAAGCATGGCCGCCGCTTTGTGTGTCGGTGCCGCCATAGATTACAGGAAGGCCGGCATCGAGGTCGGTTTTTATCATTAAGGCCCAGTCGGTATCGCTGTAAGAACTACGCAGGGCATACTGGGCATCATAAATAAAGTATTTTATCAATGCATTGGTGGCATCAGTCAACAGGGCTCCGGAACCCTGATCGTCGTAACTCATATTGACAGATACGCCGCAATGGTACATCAAGGTGGCAAGGGCCGAATTGGCCGAATAAACATTATTGGGCATGGATGACCAATTATAGGTGGTGTTGCCGAAATTAGCGCTTAATGTGCCGTAGTTATTTGGAAAACCATTGGCGGTAGAATGAACATAGCTGTGTGATCCATAGCCATGAGCAGGCCAACTGTGTGTTTTCATAACCATGGCCATCGCATCGGCAACACAGCCGGCATATACATGATAACATGGGCCTCCCGGCGCCGAAGGGCAGGCCGCGTTAAAATAACAATCCTGACCCCAGTTGGCTGCAACCAAAGGCGACACTGCTTCAATATCTTTTGCCGGGACCATGGCAACTGCAGAATACTTATCCCACAATAATTCGATGGTGTTGTTTTTTTGTACGTTTTGTTCACGGACGGCCTTGATTTGTTTTTTGTACTGTTCCAGCCAGTAGGTGAAATTTCCAGGCTGATTTCCGGGCACATAGTTTCCTTCAAAAGAATAAAACAATACAGGCATGGTGCGCTTTTCGGCCGATATTATTACAAAACCCCGATTCTGTGAAACATTAAAAACATAATACATGGCCTGCGCTTCTTCTTGGATAGTAAGTTCGTTGATAAAAGCCACGTCCTTATATGCAACGGTTTTTTCGATGTTTACCCTTTCAAAATAAAGATTTTTTGCAACTTGCCGGGCTGTTTCTATTGGTACAATTTGTCCGGATGATACCAAAAAGGATGATACGAGGAACAGGGTAAGAAAATAATGTTTTTTCATCAGAGCTTTTTTACAAAGGTATAAAAAAATAATGCATGAACAAGCAGAAAACACAAACCTCTGGCTTGATTTTGCCGACCAAATAGGCAGTCGCACCCGGCATGTTATGATTGCAATAACTGATGTTTCTTAAGTTGCAGGTGACATCAACCGTATTGTATCAGGAAAGCTTTGATGAATTCTTCCAGGTCGCCGTCCATCACCGATTGCACATCGGAAGTTTCTATTCCCGTACGCAGGTCTTTTACCATTTTATACGGATGCATTACATAATTGCGGATTTGTGAACCCCATTCGATTTTTTTCTTGTTGCTTTCGATTTCGTCGATTTTTTCTTTTTTCTTGCGGAGTTCGATTTCGTAAAGCTGGGATTTTAGCATGTGCATGGCTTTTTCCCTGTTTTGTAATTGGGAGCGGGTCTCCTGGCATTCCACAATGATGCCGGTAGTAATGTGTCTTAATCGCACCGCTGTTTCCACTTTGTTCACATTTTGTCCGCCGGGCCCGCTGGATCTGAATGTCTCAAAAACGATGTCGGCAGGATTAACGTCAATCACAATATTGTCATCAATAATGGGGTAGGCATATACTGATGCGAAAGAAGTATGCCGACGGTTGGCGGAATCGAAGGGCGAGAGACGCACCAGCCGGTGAACACCGTTTTCGCCTTTCAGGTATCCGAAGGCAAATTCGCCTTCAAATTCGATGGAGGCCGATTTGATACCAGCCGTATCGCCATCCTGCACATTAAGGGTATTGACTTTATAGTTGTTGCGTTCGCCCCAGCGGAGGTACATGCGCATGAGCATCTGTGCCCAGTCCTGGCTTTCGGTACCGCCGGCACCGGAATTGATGTTGATGATGGCGCCGAGCCGGTCTTCCTCGCCGCGGAGCATTTTTTTAAATTCGAGTTTTTCTATGGTCAGCGAGGTATCGTCGTATTGCTTCTGTATATCTTCCTCGTCAGCTTCGCCATCAGCAAAAAAGCCCCACATCACCACCAGGTCATCATGGGCATTTTTGGCTTTGGAATAAGCCCCTGTCCAATTTTTTTTCTCTTGTATGCTTTTCATTAATTGCTCGGCCTTTTTGGGGTCGTCCCAAAAACCGGGCTGCAGGCTGGTTTTTTCTTCTTCTTCTATCTGGAGTTGTTTGCCGTCAATGTCAAAGAAACCTCCTAAGGTCTTCCAGGCGCCTTTCAAGATCTTTGATATGCTCGTTGGTTATCATTGTGTGTGTTTTGGTGCAAAGATAGGGATTTCTTATTTAATACAGGTAATACATTACTTTTGTCATGACACAAGGCTCGGCTGCGACTTTGTCTTTTCAGACTCCGGTGTATTGGGTATAATAGTTCCGGTATTAATCTAAAATTTGGATTTTTCTGATTATTATTCTTTTATAATTTTCCTGAATTCAACAGTATTTTTGTCGTCGAATTTTATCTGGTAAACCCCGGGGGCAAAGTGTTTAGTTTGAATCCTCACCTGGTGCAACAATACTCCTTTATAAACTTCAGCGCCAATGGCATTATAAATCACAAAATCTAAGGGTTTATTGTTCCCTTCCATTTCTATTATCAATTCGTTGGTCACAGGATTGGGATAAATTTTCACAGCGCTTTCTTCTGGCTGAGAATCAATCCCGAAAAACCAAAATTCTACGATATTTGAGCTGTCGGAACTGCATCCGTTTAAGGTTACAACTACATAATAATTTCCTTCCGAATTTGGCGAAAATACACTTGAGTCGGCCCCTGTTATAATACCGGTTGGCCCATACCACTGATTCCCGTCTGGAGCATTTGAAATCAGGTCGGGATATGAAATTGTGATTGTCGGTGTGGAAGGAACATCAAGGATGTTAACCGTTATTTCGGTGCGGGGGCTTTCGCAACCATTTAATGTCTGGCTTACGTAATAAAGTATTGTTCCGGCAGAGGTCGTCGGAGGTGTCGGAGGTGTGGGCGTTCCGTTGCTGTCCGCAGGTGAAGAATACCACAGAAGATTTGTTCCTGTGGCTGTCAGGGGTGCAGCAATATCACCGAGGCAATAGGTTAATGAGGTTGTTGCCACGGGTGCCGCTGGTGCTGAATTCACAGTAACCGTAATCTCGGTTCTTGGGCTTTCGCAAGAGTTTTCCGTTTGACTTACATAATAATGATAAATTCCGGGAATGGTTGTCGATGGGATGGGTGCTGTTGAAAATCCCGTACCGCCGGAAGGAACAGTGTACCACAGAAGATTTGTTCCTGTGGCTGTCAGCAGGGGCGGTGTGCTGTCCTGACAACAGGAATATGTTGATGTTGCCGAAGGCATTGCCGGTAGGGGGTTGACGGTAACCGTTATACTTGCTGTGGCAGTACAACTGCCGGTGGTGCCGGTAACGGTATAAGTAGTCGTATTTCCCAGATTTGCAGTAGGATTAGACATTGTCGGGCTGCTTAACCCGGTTGATGGGGTCCAGTTGTATAATGTGGCGCCTGAGGCTGTGATCGTTACCGGTACATTGCCCTCGCAAAAGAACGGATTGGCAGGACTGACAGATACCGTAGGCGGCGTGTTGGCCAGTTGTGTAATCGTATGAGTGGCATTACCGGGAGTAACGGTGAGAGTGCATGAGCGTGTACTGCACGAGGTGTTGGGAGAGACCGTCAGGGAAATGTTCCCTGTTCCGGTACCGCTGCTTTGACTGATGTTGACCCATGAAGAGCATGGATTGGCAACGGTCCAGGCACATGGGGATGATGTGGAGATAGATAAGTTATATGTTGAGCCTGATGCAGAAACAGAATTGGAAGCAAGGGACAGATTGTAAGCACAGCCGCTTTGGGTAACGGTAAACGGGGTGCTATTAACGTAAAAGGTACATGTTCGGGCAGTAGCACTGGTATTTGCCTGAACTACACAGGACAAAGTGAATTGACCGGAAATGTTCGCATAACCACTGGCGGGTGTTACGCTTAACCAGGAGCATACCCCGGTTACGGTGTAGGCGCAATTTGCATTGGCGCTTACAGTAATATTTGTTGAAAACGCAGTAGGATCATGGGCTATGGATGCCGGAGAAAAGGATGTAACGGCACATTGGGGAGGTGTGGGCGTTGTTACGCAAATGGTAAAAGTATATGAGGTGGGAGGCACTGAAGATCCTGTATAATCATAAACCCTGACATAATATGTCGTGCCGGCTGTTAGCCCGGTGGCATTTATCACCTCCGTGGCGCCGTGGCCCCCGCCGTTATCCGCACAGGCGATGTTTGAGCCATTGCAGGCACCGGACCGGAGGTCTACTACAGCATCCATGCCTGAAGATGGAACCACAGTAATGGTATGGGCTGTTGTCGTTGCTGTAAATTTATACCAAACATCAGTACACAGTGTACTTGTATATCCGGCGCATGCGAGTGGGGCTATTGATTGCGTAGCGCCTGAAATGGTGCCTGTTGTTGCACCTCCGCAAGCAGACGTGGGATAAACAGTCAGCGTTTGTGCTCCGGAGCAGTTATTATTGGAAGGCGGCGCAACAGAGCCACAACTGGCCAAAGTCCAGTTGGGATAATAATGACTAAGTATTTGCTGCCATGTTTTGGTTCCGTAACCATGAGACCCGGCCAGACTACACGAAGATAGCACATCCCCGGTGGCCCACCTGGCGGTTCCCCACTGGCAAGCGCCCCTGCCGTGACCGTTATAGGTTTTACCGGTGCACGGGCCGTCGGCAGTGCAGGGCCATGAAGTGGTTCCATTACCTTTATACCCATTACCGCACGATGGATGATTATTCTGTTCCGCAGCATATTCGGTTGACTGGATCGTACTTCCGCTGACGAGTACCATGTTGGCCGTGTTGTTAACAGCATTGTTCGAATTGGTATATTGCGTGGTGCCATATACATGACAGCAGGTAGTGGTGCAAATATCATAAGTTCCCCCTCCATGCGATGAAACATAATTGGCCATGCGGGGAATGGTGTACGACCGGATAGCCACTGCTCCTGCCTGCAACGAATTCATACCATTGGTAAGAGACCCCCAGCAATTATACCATTCCTGAGGAAGAACCCTTTTGCAGTAGGTTTCGTAATTTACCACATCAATGGTGCCGGTGCATGTATGACATGAACAACTGCTGCCGACTTTGATAGTAGTTGGACAAGATTAGCCCATTAGTTCAAATAACGTATAAAAAGACAAGATAAGGTACAAATATGTTTTTTTCATAGTTGATTTTTGTTGCTGTTTTTGTTTATTTTTCCGACGATGTCTTTAGTGTTACCACCGATTGTCTCGAGAGGATAATATCTGCTTCATGGGTTCCTGTGCCTTTATTCATTCTTATTTGTATTATGGCATCTCCTTATGGCCACATGTCGAAGTTTTTTCTGATTTCTGTGATGTAATCATCTTTTTCAAATATCAGAATATTCCGGTCAGCTATTTCTGCTTCCTTTTCAGGTAAAGGGGCGCTAAGTACGAAATATCCGTTTTCTTTTGAAAACGCAGATGCTGTATTGTCTTTAAGATAAACTTTGACATGGTTTAATGGTTTCCCGGAAATTTCATCTACAATGACTCCTGTGATAACAACAGCATCTTGTGCCTGTAAAGATTGAATGTAGGTGTCTGTCAACTCATTTAAGGGGGCAATGGGCTCTAAATTGAAATTCACATTCAGGGTGTCATTGGTCAATTGGAAAAATGTGGACATCGAGAAATAATTCGGGGCATTTACATTAATATCATAAGTCCCGTTCATGAACGAAATTGAAATTGTCCCGTTTTCCGCTATTTTCTCTGAAGTTATTGTCATAGCAAAATCCTTATTTTCTCTTTGGGTGATTATCACCTCATCAGGAATTACGAAATACCCGGTGGAAACATCCAGAAAACGCAGGTTCAGTATGTTTGAGGCACAAATATGTCCCTGGGCCCGGCTTCCTGATACTATAAAAAATATTGCGAAAAAGAAGAAAAACAGTTTTTTCATGATGGTTTTTTTTACACGATTATTTTCAAAAAATCAATAAAACTTTTTTGTACAAAAAAACAGAAAAAAAATGGTTTTCGGGTAAGAAATTTTTGAGTTTATCATACATTTTATAACGATTTTTAGACTACACGTAAGGTGCAAAAAGGGCGCATTCTGCCCATAATCCAAAACCTTATACTCATTAGCACATTCTTTCCTATAGTGTTGGGCCCTGCAAGGAAAGAAGGGATCATATGTGACTGGTGTTTGCTGCGTGAAACACTTTGTGTTTTTTGGTTATGTTTAGATTATGGATCCGCAGTGATCTGTCCTGACTATCCGGTCAGGTGGAATATTCTGGACTATAAAACGGGGCAGAGACAAGAATGTTTCTACCAATTTTTATTTGAAAGGAACCTGACCGAACACGAATTGTCAGGACTGGACTTGCTTTTTAGAACACTCCAAGAAATGATACTGATTTGAAAGATCAAAATACAGCCCGGTTGTCCCGGCGTATTTGATTCTGAGTTTAGAGCTTCGAAAACAATGGATTCCCTGATTTCACGTAGTGTGGATGTATAAAAGAATGACTTTAGAGCCGGCTCTTTATTTTACAAAGAGAAATGTTATAGATTGAAAATGGATAGCCGGTTAATATTCTTTGATAAATTCCCGCGACTCTATCTTCTTGCCGTTGTTAAGCTTCAATAAATAAGCGCCGGCAGCATACCCCTTTGTGTCCACTTTGGTTTTGTGTTTTAACACCCCCTTATAGACAACTTCGCCGATAGCATTATATATTTCGAAATCAATAGGTTTTTTAAAGTGGTTATTAGTTATGACTAATTCATCCACCACCGGGTTGGGATAGGTTTCAATGCCGCTCAAATCCTCTGTTTCATCAATATTGGTGATTACCATACTGATCGTGTTGGATGTGTCGGACGTGCACCAGTAAGCATCCGTAGTTACTATGTAATAGTTGCCGGAAACCGTGGGTGTATATGTGGTCGTCGTCACTCCGGGAATCATTACGTTATTATTGTACCATTGAATAGTTGATGTTGATGAGGTGTATAAGGCAGCGCCGTTTTGATAAATCACGGGTGCAACAGGGTGCAGTGGGACATTTACAGTAGCTGTTTTGAATGTTTCGCCGCTAAGCGTCTGAAAAGAATTATCAAAAGTAAGATCCATGGGGTTCACGTCGGGGGTGGGTGATGGCGAAGGATTATTATTGCCAAACATCCGCACACTGCTTGGACACACATCCTGGGGCAGGCTGAAAGTGAACAGAAGCACATCGGCTCCGGCAGTAAGCGGCGGGATAAACGACTGTCCGTAAGTAACAAATTTATGATAATCTTTGTTTCCATCGTAGGTGGCAATACTATAGGCCGGCGTTTTATCAGCCCAATTGGCGCTTACGGGGTTGTGGCTTGCACAGGCAATAGGCTGGTCGGCTACCGAAGCCGGTACCACAATACAAAAACCGGAAGGCCCTAAAAAATTGTCCAGTCCACCCTCGTTTAAGGTGCCGCCTACAAGCAAATGGGCTTCGTAAAGCTTGCTCGTCTGATTATATCTCAATTCAAATGTGGATTCCATTTTGTTTTGAGCTTTTGACAGGAGAGGCATCAGCGCAACAACTGTACAAATTATGATATTTATTTTTTTCATATTTTCATGAATTTTGAAAACATTTTTTTGTTTATCACTATCTCTTTTAGAGATAATTATGAACAAATATACGATAATTTATCTGAAAAGTTATGAAATTTTATAAAAATTTCACTTTTGCCTGCAATGGAAAAAATAATGGTCATCAAATTTTGCCTTAACGAATTGATTTTTTTACAGTTTCCGGCTCAGGGCCATTGTCATGCCTCATTTCAGGGCTATGTTTGGCGCCTGTAAAACATTCTGAATTATGAAAAACGTGCCGTTATCACAAAACCCGGTACAGGCTGTTACCGCATCATTTTTAGTGATACGCTTTCGGACAGCTTGTTTCCCGTAAAATCAAGCCTGAAAAAATACAATCCATGAGGCAGGTTTTTTTGTGAAAAAATCACGGAATGGTTACCGGCATCAAAGTTATTATTCAACACCTCGGCAACTTGCCGTCCTTCGGCGTTGAATACCCGCAGAGACACCGTTCCGGATTCCGGGATATTAAAATATATGGATGAGTTGTCATTAAAGGGATTGGGATAGGCCGACAATTCAATTTTGGTTTCTGTGTTAATTTTCTGCATTTTTATTTCCGGTACGGAAAGGTACACATTTTCTTTTTCAGTTCCATATTGGTCTGCTAACAAGCCTGAGCCGTTCAGGGCAAAAACAGTTTCTTCAAACTTATCGTCATGCCGGGCACGGAAACATAGTACAATTATTTCTTCCTGCGCATACACATCAAAAAAATCCGTGGTAGCGTAAACCACCCTGATGTTCCCTTCGGTATCTGTAACCAGCAGATCGTTGTTGCCGGCAATTACTTCTTCAAGGGTGGGGTTAATTTTCAACGGGATGCTACTCTTACTGGCCCGGGGCATATAGGCGTTCGTTAGAAAAAAATTCTCATCAGGATAAGTCAGGGACAAATCCATAGCGGAAAAGTCATCAATAGCAGAGGTGATTCTCAACGGAACTTCAAAATATGCGCCCTGTCCAACCACTAAGGCTTCAGGCTCCTGAATGATGATATTATCCTTAGTCCATGATTTTGCCTGACTCCAGGTGTAGGTCGAATCTTTGTATTTATAGCTGGATGCATTGAAATCTCCGTAACAGATGGTTTGCAGGGTGATGTTCAGGTTGGCGCCGGCAACAGTAACCATGGTATCAATAGCCACCCAATTCCCTTTTGGGAAGTTGGCTGCCGGAAGATTGGGCTGTCCTATTTTGGATTTTAGCCGGGCAATGTCAATAGAATTGATGTTTGAATTATTATCTACATTAATGGCTTTTTTGTGTTTTGCCGAAAAGTTTCTGGTAGGATCCAGCAGGGTATCGTGGCCAATAAAATATAATGCGATGGCCACATCGATTGAATTGATGTCGTTGCCCATTTGCATGGTATCGGCGGTATATTTATCATAGGAAAGGATGTAATTTCCGTCAGGCACATTGGCAAAGGAATAAATACCCGAAGCATCACTGGTGTCTCTTGCCAGTTCAGCACCTCCCGGGCTGGTTTTAAGTTTTACAACAACTTTGTTTATGTTATACTTTACCGGATTATAGGTCGGTTGGTTGGGAAAAGGATTGCCGGGATTAGCTTTGGCCACGTAGCGGGTTTTTCCGCTGATGGTATGCCCGTTTCCTGCAGGATAAGAGATGATATTTGATGGGCCGGAAACACAGTTTTCATTGTTGGTAACAACCACATAGTAGTTACCCGGGGTGCCGGGGAGGATAGTGGAGTATATTTCACCTGTGATGAGGCCATTGTTGTTGTACCACTGGTTTCCTGTGGTGGCCGAAGAACACAGGGTGTCACCGTGCTGTGTAATCACCGGAGTCAAAGGAGGGTTGCCGTTGTTTATTACCACGGCAGTGTTGGTTACCTGGCAGTTGCCGGAATCGGTAATGGTTACACTGAAGGTACCGGCGGCTACATTAGTCAAATCTTCACTGGTTATGCCGTTCGACCAGATAAAACTGTAGGGATCCCTGCCTCCCGTTACCGTCAGATTTACCGAGCCGTTGGCATTTTGGCAGCTGGTGTTGACAACCGTGGCCGAAGAAGACAATGCGCTGGCGGGTTGTGAAATTTTTGTGGTCGCTGTGGAAGAGCAACCCATGGCATCAGTAATGGTAACGGAGTAGGTTCCAGCGGCCAGGTTTTGTGCCGTTGCTGAATTTTGAACAGGTGTTGTGTTCCATGTGTAACTGTAAGGAGGATTTCCGCCCGAGGCAGTCGCCGAGATACTCCCTGTGTGTTGACCATAACAGGCCACATGGGTTATCGAAGCAATGGTTGCCTGAAGTGTGAGTGGCTGATTGTTTATCGGCACACTGGAAGTGGCAGAGCAATTGTTGACATCGGTAACTGTTACGATATAGTTTCCGGGAACGGTAAATGGATTTGCCGTCGGATTTTGTTGTGAGGAGGTGTAACCACCCGGTCCGGACCATTGGTATGTCAGCGTGTTGCAACCCAGGCTGGTGTTGCCGTCAGCGTATAGGTATAAAGTGCTGAGGTTGCAGGAAAATGCGCAAGAGGCTGTTATTTGTGGCATAGGCAGAGCAACAGCACTGCCGGTATTACCTGTATAGGTTTCGCCTGTAAGTGTTTGTAACGAGTTGTCGAATGTTAGACCGGGAGGGTTGGTGTCCGGTGTTGGCGAAGGCGATGGTGAGTTGTTTTCAAACATCCTGACACCATCAGGGCACACTGAATTTGGCAGACTGAAAGTAAATAAAATGATATCGGCTCCGGCGTACAGAGGCGGGTTGAACTGCGCGCCCATGGTGGCAAATTTGTGGTAATCTTTAATTCCGTCAAAAGTCTGTACGTTGTACACAGGAGTATTATCTGTCCAGGTTCCGGGACTAAGGGATGTGCACGTTATGGGCGTATTGGGTACCGAGGCTGGCACTACAATACAAAAACCCGATGTGGCCAACAAATTGTCAATAGGTGTTATATTGCCCTGGGTGTGCAGGTGGGCCTCATAAAGGCAGCTTGTCTGGTTATATTTTATCTCCAGAAAAGACTGCATGGTTTGTGCTTTTAACATAGTAGATATTGTTAAAAGAAAGGTAATTATTATGGTGGGTATTTTCATGAAAAACGTCTATTAATTGATTAAAAATGAATATAAAACAATGTAAGGCAAAGATAAGAAAATATTATTAAAAAACAAAACTGTTTTTGTAGATATTATGCCGGTAAGTTTTTATGTGCTTTTTGGGGAAGTGTAGTACCGGGATAAGGCGAGGAGTTTTTTTAGATAAGGGCTGCTTTGTCAAGCCAGTGCAAAGTTTGCTCTCCGGCTTGCTGCATGGTGGCCCCCATGGAAACAAAACCGTGTTCTTTTATCACGATAAAGTCGTTATCAATAGCAATTTCTTTTACGCATTTGGCCAGTTCAGTGGTTCCATAAGATGTTTTTTTTGTGGTTTCGGATATTCCCAGGAGGCCGGCATGCTGAATGATGAGTGGGTTGTGACCGTGAAAAATGGCCTGGATATCCGGGCGGCTCTGGTACAGGATATGGTGCATAAAACTTTCGGAGGAAGGTGCTCTCATTCCCTTAACAATTACTTCTTTTCGAGCCATATCACAGGATATTACTTCCACAAAACATGAATTATCCAGGGCGTTTTTTAATCCGATGCATGTTCCGGTTATAATGAAAGAATTGTTAGAAGTTCTGAAGCTGAGGTTTCCGTAAGATCCTCCTGTATATGGGGGGGCCAGGCCTTTTTCGTGAAAAACGGCACACCACTTTTTCAACTCGTCGAGCAGGGGGTGATGCGGTGTGGTTTTTTCTTCAAAAACCAGATTGAATTTTATGCCGCTGTATTCTTCATTGCTCATCAGGTGAAAAGTTTTTTTATTTCTGTTGTATCAGGATTGATGATGCCTTTTTCGGTAATTATTTTCGTGATGTATTTGGCGGGTGTTACGTCAAAGGCCGGATTCAGCGCTGATGAGCCCGGGGAACAGACAAGAATTTCGTGCATGTACCCATTTTTGTCGGGGCCTTTTTGATACAATACTTCATCGGGACTGCGTTCTTCTATAGGAATGTTTTTGCCTTCGGAACAATACCGGTCAAATGTTGACATAGGTGCGGCCACATAAAATGGTATGCCATAAGCATGCGCGGCAATGGCTTTTTCCAGTGTTCCTATTTTATTGGCCGTGTCGCCGTTGGCGGCAATACGGTCGGCACCAACAATCACCATATCAATTTTGCCCTGCGACATCAGGTAGGCACCGGCATTGTCGGGAATGATGGTGTGAGGAATATTTTCGTTTTGTAATTCCCAGGCTGTAAGGCGCGCTCCCTGACTGCGCGGCCGTGTTTCGTCCACATAAACAAAAATCTTTTTTCCGGCATGAGCGGCGGCATACACCGGGGATAGCGCCGTGCCAAAATCAGTGAAGGCAAGCCATCCGGCATTGCAATGGGTTTCGATGCGCGAATTGTGGGCGATTAATGTGTTGCCGAATTTACCTATTTTTTTGCTGGATTCCACATCTTCCAGTGCCAGTTTTTCTGCTTCGGTTATGGCATGGGCGATGGATTTTTTTCCGGCATTATACACGCGTTCCACCGCATAGAACAGGTTTCGTGCCGTGGGGCGGGTGGCTTCAATTTGGATTTTTGCAGCGGTAATGTATTCTTCAAAATTGTACGGATTACTTTCCATAAAAGCCTGAGCCATGGCATAGCCGGCGGTAACGCCTATGGCGCCGGCACCGCGCACTATCATTGTTTTTATGGCATCGCAGGTTTGCCGGTAATTTCTTGATTCGAAAACTTTAAAATCATAAGGAAGCAGGTTTTGTTCAATCATAAATACCGAGCCCTGCTCCATCCATACGGTCCGGTAGTTTTTTCCATTTACTTGCATGGGATACTTGGTCGCTTTTAAACTTGGTTATTCAATCGGCATCATACCAGCCGGCATACATCATGTAGTTTTTTGAGATGCGGTTTACCTGGCCTTCGAGCAGCGATTTGTCAATGTTTTTGATTTTTTTTGCAGGCATACCGGCATAGATACTTCCCGATTCTACCAATGTGTTTTCGAGTACCACCGCACCGGCGGCGATGATGGTGTTGCTTTCGATAACAACACCGTCCATGATTATGGCCCCCATTCCGATAAGCACATTGTCTTGTATGGTGCAGCCATGAACAATGGCGCCGTGAGCAATGGAAACATTGTTGCCAATAGAAACAGAAGCTTTTTGGTAAGTGCAATGAATAACGGCACAATCCTGTATGTTGACATTATTGCCGATACGTATGGAATGCACATCGCCGCGGACTACGGCATTGAACCAAACGCTGCAATCGTCGCCCATTATTACATCGCCGGCCAGGGTTGCGTTGTCGGCAAAAAAACAATTGGCACCCCAGGAGGGAACAATGCCTTTAACTTTTTTTATTAGTGCCATAAAATTATTTTTTATAATCGGGATAATCAAGAGAATAGTGAAGTCCTCTGCTTTCTTTGCGCTCCTGGGCCATTGAGATTATCAGAAACGCTACATTTATCATGTTGCGTAATTCACAAATTTCTACTGTCAGTACCGATTGATCATATAGTTTTTCCGTTTCATGATATAAAATGTCGAGGCGGTCCATGGCTCTTTTTAAGCGGAGGTTCGAACGGACAATGCCGACATAGTTGCTCATGATTTCACGCAATTCCCGGGTGGTTTGTGTTATCAGGATCATTTCTTCGTTCAACACGGTACCTTCGGCATTCCAGTCGGGTATGCCGGTATTGAGGCCAATGGTGCTGAATTTTTCCAGTGCGTCCAAGGCGGCACGGTGCGAAAAAACCACTGATTCGAGCAGCGAATTGGAGGCAAGCCTGTTAGCGCCGTGCAGGCCTGTACAGGCGCATTCGCCGGTAGCATAAAGATTTTTTATGGAGGTTCTGCCGTACTCGTCTGTTTGTATTCCCCCGCACAAAAAATGTGCAGCGGGTACCACGGGTATCATTTCTTTGGTGATGTCAATACCTATGCTAAGGCATTTTGCATAGATGGTAGGAAAATGTTCGATGAGCTTGTTGCTGTCGAGGTGGCGGCAGTCAAGACATACATGTTCGTCGCCGCTGATTTTCATCTCTGTGTCGATGGCACGTGCGACAATATCGCGGGGTGCGAGACTCAGGCGGGGATCATATTTTTGCATGAATTCATTTCCTTTTATTGTTTTCAGTATCCCGCCAAATCCCCGAACAGCCTCTGAAATCAGAAAGGATGGCCGTTCTTTGGGATTATATAATGAAGTGGGATGAAACTGAAAAAACTCCATATCTTTTATTTCTCCTTTCGCGCGAAAAACCATAGCAACGCCGTCGCCGGTAGCTACCGTGGGGTTGGTGGTGTTGCTGTAAACATTGCCCGCACCGCCGGTAGCCAGCAAAGTGATTTTTGATAAGATGGTAATGATACTATTTTCAGCAGGATTTAACACATAAGCGCCATAACATTTGATATCATCGGATTTCCTGTTTGTTTCCATACCCAGATGATGTTCGGTGATAAGGTCGATAGCAAAATGATTTTCCAGGATTTCAATGTTTTTGTGCCTTTTTACCTCGTTGAGCAGCGCTTTTTCGATGGAGGCTCCTGTGTGATCTTTGTTGTGCAGTACGCGGTGTTCGGAGTGTCCGCCTTCTTTGGCAAGATCATATTTACCGGAAGCCGTTTTGTCAAATTCGGTTCCCCAACTGATGAGTTCTTTGATACGTTCGGTTGATTCGGAGATAGTGATGCGGACAATGTTTTCATCACACAATCCGGCTCCGGCTATCAGGGTGTCCTTTATGTGTTTTTCATATGAGTCGGGATCATACATTACTGCAGCAATGCCTCCCTGTGCGTAATTGGTGGATGATTCTTTTGCCTGCGACTTTGTGACAATGCAAACACTACCCTTCGAGGCTACTCTCAAAGCATAGCTAAGTCCGGCGATACCGGAACCGATGATAAGAAAATCAACTTCTTTTCTCATAGAGATTTTTAATCAAAGTTAGTAAATTCAGTTCATGCTGACAGGTAATAAAAACAAAAAAACCCTTCCGTTACGAAAGGGTTTTTTACGAATGACGCTATGATTATTCCGGGTGAATTGCTTCCACCGGGCATACATCAGCACAGGAGCCACAATCGGTGCAAATCTCGGGGTTGATTTTGTAAATGTCGCCTTCGGAGATTGCTTCCACGGGACATTCATCAATGCATGTTCCACATGCTGTGCAGTCATCAGAAATTTTATAAGCCATGTCAATAGGTTTTTGGTTAATAAACACTACAAAGATATGCATTATTTCCTAACCAAATGATTTTTTACTATAATATTTTGAAAAGAATGAAATATCAACAGGTAAGAAAGAAAACTCGCAGCATACTAAAATCACAGGCATAGAAAAAAAGATAAAAAATTCTTGAAAATTTTGGTTAAAAAGAAAATTCAAGATTATCTTTACAGCAATATTAAAAACTAATAAAAATGGCAACAGCAAAAAAAACAACAAAAACAAAAGTTGAAAAACCTGCCAAAGCTCCTGCAAAAAAGGGCTGTTGTGGCGCAAAGAAAAAATAATTGTGATTATTAAATCATCAGAAATTTCAGGCATCAATGAATATTGATGCCTGTTTTTTTTTATGAAAAAAATTTTCTTTAACCATGTGCTTTTGTTTCATTTTGTCTGTAATGCTTGATTTTAAAGGGATGCAGAAGAGTTGTGCAAAAACAGAATTGTTGATAAATATGTTTATTTTTTTTATTGGTAAAGTTTAAACAAGTGAATGATTGATAGTACATTTACAAAAAATTATTAAACCAAATAAAAATGGCAACAACAAAAAAAGTAACAAAACCTGCAGCTAAAAAAGCACCTGCTAAGAAAGCTGCTCCTGCAAAGAAAGCTGCTCCTGCAAAAAAAGCAGTGGTAAAAAAAGTGGTTAAGAAAGCCGCTCCTGCAAAAAAAGTAGTAGCTAAGAAAGCTGCTCCTGCAAAAAAAGTTGTGGCAAAAAAAGTAGTAGCTAAAAAAGCTGCTCCCGCAAAAAAAGTAGTGGCAAAAAAAGTTGTGAAAAAAACAGCCGTTAAAAAACCTGCAGTAAAAAAGTAAAAAAACTTTTTTAGTGTGTGATTTCGGCGCCTGCAACTTTGCAGGCGCTTTTTTTGTAAAAAATTTTTTGGTCAATCATTTTTTTTGAGGTAGTGGGAGAGATTGTTTTATTGTACATAACTCAACTTTCGCAATTCAGATAAAAACAGAAAAGCTTTGGCAGTTATTAAGAAACGACCTGTTTTTTTAATACTTTTGTTACGCAATCTTTTGTTATTTTTGTTTTATGATTGTTATAGGAATTACCGGAACCCTCGGTGCAGGAAAAGGCACCATAGTGGAGTACCTGGTGACTGAAAAAAACTTTACTCATTTTTCTGTCAGGGAGTACCTTACCAAAGAAATTCTGGCACGTGGCATGGAAGTCAACCGCGACAGCATGGTTGTCGTTGCCAACGAGCTTAGGGCCATGCATTCTCCTGCGTATATTGTGGAACAACTGTACGAGCAGGCATTAGTCTGCGGACAAAACTGCATCATTGAAAGTATCCGCACACCGGGAGAAGCCCACATGTTAAAACAAAAAGCAAAATTTTTTCTTTTCGCCGTGGATGCGCAGCCCCAAATACGTTATCAGCGCATAATACAGCGGGCATCGGCTACTGATTTTATTTCGTATGAGACCTTTCTTGAAAACGAAAAGCGCGAAATGACATCCGATGATCCTAACAAGCAAAATCTGAAAAAATGTATTGAGATGTCGGATTTTTACATTGAGAACAATGAAGACCGGGAACATCTTTATCATAAAATCGCCATCATTTTAAACAAAATCGGGCAAGATGACTGAAGAAAAAAATAACGCATACCATCGTCCCAGTTGGGATGAATATTTTATGAAAGTGGCCGATACGGTCGCTCAACGGGCTACCTGCGACCGCGGACGAAGCGGCTGCGTGATTACCCGCGACAAACAAATCCTTGTTACCGGATATGTGGGTTCGCCTAAAGGATTGCCGCATTGCGATGAAGTAGGACATTTGTATAAGCAGGTAACCCACGAAGATGGCAAGGTTACCAATCACTGCATGCGTACTGTCCATGCCGAACAAAATGCTATTTGCCAGGCGGCCCGGCGCGGTATCATGCTCGATAAAGCCACCCTGTATTGCAGGATGACACCCTGCAGGACCTGTGCCATGCTCATCATCAACTGTGGGATTGTGAGGGTGGTATGCGAAATGAAATATCATGCAGGCAGCGAATCGGAAGCTATGTTTAAAGAAGCAGGCGTAACGCTGGTGTATATGAGTGAAGATGTTATGAAATACAGTAATCAATAAAAAAATGAATAACGGCTGGAAACCATTGCCGGTCATACTCAAGATTATTTATGTAATTCTTGTGTTCCGGGTATTTTTTTCTTTTCTCTCTTTATCTCCGTCTTTTGACAAGGGGTTTGATTTTTTCGGATTTACCCTGTATGGATTGATAGCTATCAATATTGTTTTTATCTTCAAGGTGCTGCTGCCGCTGGTCATCCTGGTGTGCATGCACAAGCGGTACGTACACACCTGGCTCATCGCTGTGGTGTATTTTTTGGTGAGTTCGCTGAGCGTGTTTTTTAACCTGATGAATACCTCGGCTATGTTGAGCAGGGCGTTGGAACAAATGCCCGAAATATTTCAGGTGCCACAAGGTATCAGCGAAGACGAATTCACCACTATGCTGAAGATTGCCTTTGGCTTTTCCATTGTGCTTTCTGCGCTGTTTGAACTGGCCATTATGATAATTTTCTATGTGAAACGCAAATATTTCAGGGATTATCGCCCGGAAGAACAGTTGACAGCGGAAAACAGTTCCGGACAAAACCAGTAAGCGATTTTTTTGTTGTGTTGCAGGAAGTTTTTTCTGAAGGAGACTTTTATTTTCGTAATTCAAAGTTTTCGCCGAGGTACACTTTGCGTACCTGTGGGTCGTTGGCAAGGTCTTCGGCGGTGCCGGCTTTTAATATCGATCCTTCGAACAGCAGGTAAGCCCTGTCGGTGATAGAAAGGGTTTCGTGCACATTGTGATCGGTGATGAGGACACCGATATTTTTTGTTTTGAGCTTGGCTACGATAGTCTGAATGTCTTCAACGGCAATGGGGTCAACGCCCGCAAAAGGTTCGTCTAACAGGATAAAATGAGGGCTTACGGCCAGCGCCCTTGCAATCTCGGTTCTGCGGCGTTCTCCGCCCGAGAGGGTGATGCCTTTACCTTTGCGTACATGCTGTAACCCGAATTCATCAAGTAATTCTTCGAGGCGTTGTTTTTGCTGGCTTTTGGTGAGTTTGGTAAATTCAAGTACGGCCATAATGTTGTCTTCTACACTCAAGCCCCTGAAAACAGAAGCTTCCTGCGGAAGATAGCCGATGCCTTTTTGGGCACGCTTATACATCGGCTCGTCGGTAATATCAATGTCTTCAAGAAAAACCCGGCCTTCGTTAGGTTTTATCAATCCGACAATCATATAAAAAGACGTGGTTTTTCCTGCCCCGTTAGGCCCGAGCAATCCTACTATCTCGCCTTGTTTTACTTCCAGCGAAACATTTTTCACCACAGTGCGTGAACGGTATTTTTTTATGAGATTATCCGTGCGTAGGATCATGTATTACAAAAAGAATTGTTGCAAAATTACATTAAAAATTAAACCGTAACGATGCCATCACTATAAATTTATTAGTATGAGGATGGTCCAGGTAGTTTAATCGCCAGATGCCGTCGATACGCAAAAATTTGAAAATATTTTCGATACCTACGCCGGCTTCACAATAAGGTCCTTTGTTTAAAAAATAGGTGCTTTCAGGAAAAAAATTATAGTTTTTATTCTTGCTGGTGATGCTTCCCACCAGGCCCCTGAAATGTACTACCTCACGCCAGCGCAATTTTTTTATCAGGGGGATGCGGTTCAGAAAAAACCCGTCGAAGTGGTGCGTGTAATACCAACTGAAATACGCATCGCTGACAAATTCATAATAGTTCATCGTGTTAAACGCATATTCATCCCACAGGTAAGTTTCGTTACCTTCATGAATTTTCAGCAACTGAAAGGGTAGTGTCCCCCACACCTTGCCGGCGCCAATCATGTACCGCGACCAGCCGGCCGTACCGATATTGAACCACTGCCGGATGCGAAGGTCCAGTTTGTGATATTCATAGTCGCTTCGAAAACAGTTTTTTATTCCGTAGGAATATGTAACATCCACAATAGGATATTTTGTGCCTATGCTTCTGCGGCGGAACGCACCGGAAACGAATTTTTCATTATAGGCAAAGTGTGTCAGCAGTTGTATTTCAGCGATAGTAATCACGTCTTTGGTGGTGGTTCCGTTGCCATCTTTAAATTTAAAAGCTTCTTCTCCGGGCAAAGGATAAAGCACACGGTATTTTAAAAACAGGTCGTTATAAAAACCCATGAACCAGTCTTTCTCGGCAAAGATCAGCAAGTCTTTGGCCATGGTGAGCTTGTCGGATTTGTTACGCGAAAGAATACCTCTCAGAAAGTAATCTTCACTGAAAGCATTGGTGCTTTGCCCTAGCTGTTCAATATCGTATTTGTATCGGAAACCAACTATGGTGTGAGGATTTTTTGAAAACATATAAAAAGCGCTGATACCATATTTGAAGGCGTCGTCGTAAGTGCCATAAGCGCCATGCATCAGCAACTGAAATTTTTTGCTTAATTGGCTGCTCGTGCGAAAACCCAGCCTGAACCGCTGGCCTTCAACGGGGTTGATGCTGATCATCTGCAACAATGGCCCTACATCAATGTAACCCATGCGGATGTAATTACCCAAAATAGCTTCTCCGATACCTTTGTAAAGTTTATATGCAGAAAGCGTTTGCACCGTATCGATGAGTTTATAAATCTGCTGTTCCTCTTTGCTAAGTTCCTCCGGCCTTATTTTTGTCCAATCATCATCTTTTTTTTCTACAGCGCTGTCGGCGATAAATATGGCTTCGGGACTATTGTAGAATTTGTTTTCTTTTGGCTGGTTGATGATAAAGTCGTGGTAAGCGGTTGTCTTGTGAAGGTATATCCCGATGATTTTACTGGTGTTTTCAGTAATGTTGAGATCTGCTACCATATAATCTTTTACCGGCATCCAGAAGGTGTTGTCCACCAGGGCGAATTCCTGATCGAACAGTATTTCGTTGATGATATTGATGTTGGCATCCTTAACGACACGCATGTTGATTTTTACTATTCCGTAGGTGGTGTCGTGTACCCACAGGTTGCCGGTGTAGGTGAGTTCCTGCGAACGGCGCGGTTTGAACATGATATGATAACACCACCGGTTGCCGATAAACCCGCTGTCAACCAGATAATATTTATAGTATGATAAACCAAAATTGGCTATCGGGCTGACGAAGTTTTTTTCAAACAGTTCGTTATAGTTGTCGTAAATATTGATCTTTTGGTAGGTGTCACCCAAAAATTGTGAAATGGTTTTGTTTTCCATGCCCGACACTTTGCTTGCGCCGATGATCTCGCGGTATTTTTTGGGTTCTTTTCTATAATAAATGTCCGACATGGATTCGGAGAAAAACACGGGGAGATACACTTTTCCGCTAACCGTGGATGTGTCTGAGTTTTCAAAAACAAATTTGAACGGCCGCAGCAGGAGGTTGTTCTGCAGGTTTTCGGAATAGTTGTTGGCGTCAATCTGCACTTTGGTGTAGGCCTTATACTGGAAATAATCAAAGAATTCACGGTTGTTGACAGGCTTGTTGTAGATGACTTTTTTTAGCAGCACTTCGGCAGGATTTTCGCCGGGTAAGATAACTGCTTCGGTCAACTGAAATGATAAGACATTTAGCTCAAAATCTATGTATTGAAATTTGTTTTTTACCACGGCTTTTTTTGCGGTATTGTAACCCATATATTGCGCAGTGAGCGAGTCTTTGGCCAACTTGGTTTCGATAGAAAATTTGCCGTCAAAATCGGTGGTAGTTTGCACACCGGTTCCCGCAAAATAGACATTTACAAAAGGCATGGGGTCCTTGGTGGCAGCGTCAATAACTGTTCCCATTATCTTGGTGGTTTGCGATTGGCTGTAAACAATGTTAGGGAGCAACCATAGCAATAAAAAAAATAATATGTTGCGCGTAGGATTAATGGGCATAATTAATAAACAACAAATATAAAAAAAACAATGAGGGAAAATTCACATGGATTTTTCAAAGTCAAAAAACCTACTGTCAGGATTATTATTGATGCGATGAACAAAGAACTTGTTGATCTCTATTGGCATGTTAAAACAGCATTATTACCGAATCAATCTTAAAGTGCGTGGTGTCCTTAGCCATGAATATTTTGGAGTTGCCTTTGATCTCAACCTTTTTTATCATGTCCAGCGTATCCTGAGGAGTGGCGCCTCCCTTGTCTATCATTTTCTTAGCGATCAGGCTGAAGTACCCTTGATATTTGGTTGATAGTTTTCCTGTTTCATCAAAAGAAGATTTGAACCAGCGCGGTTTCGGGATGATGCTGGCCAGGAATACACTTTCGGGCAAACTTAGCTGCGCGGGTTTTTTCTGGAAATAATATTCCGAAGCTTCGGAAACTCCATAAACGCCAGGCCCCCATTCGATAAGGTTCAGATAGACTTCGTACATTTTTTCTTTAGTACAGAGATTGTTGTTGTTGATAAGCCATGAAATCAGTATTTCTTCGGCCTTGCGTGCAATGGTTTTGTTTTTGCTCAGGAAGACATTTTTTACAAGCTGCATGTCGATAGTACTCCCGCCACGAACAAAACGCCCGGCATGTATGTTGGCAATAATTGATTCGCGGAAAGCGGCCACATTGAACCCATCACCATAAAAGAAACCGCCGTTTTCGGAAATCAGGACGGCATCTTTCAGGCAGGGCGAAATCATCTCAAGCGGCGTATATGCGGGGTTGTCGGGGCCGACAATAAATGTTCTTACAGGCAGGCCGTTCACATAGGCGGTATGGCTGAACGATCCGTTTATCATGCGAAAATCTGTCGCACCATATTTTATTATATGGAAATCTTTGCCGGTGAGGGTTGCATCAAACCTTAGGGAATCGGGCTGGCGCATATCTATATCAAAATTCACCGCCAGCCGCAGTTTGCCCTCGGTTTTAATACCTGCAAAATTTCCGAACATCCCGCCGGGTAACGATTCAAAAAAATTTTGAGCAGTAAATTCATGATTGATTTTCAATATGAATTTCACCCTGGGTTTGTGGCAGGCTCTGATATATGGATTAAGTGCAAAACGGTTATAAGCGATCAGGGAGGTGCTGTCGAGTTCCACGTAATCTCTGCTGGCCCTGATGTTGAGTTTTAGCGCAATTTTTTTGAACAAGACATCCGACTGTGCGATTTTTTTATGATTAAGCACCAGGCCGGTGATCAGATTTTCGCCGTTTATGCTGAGTTCGGAACTGTTGCCCTGCACCGCAATGCCCGCATACAAGGTGTCGAAATCACAGCGGAATCCGTATTTTGATTGTATGTAAGGCACGTGTACTTTTTGCAGGTGGGGCGCATAGACCATAAAATTCAGGCGTTTCCGGCTTTTGTTTATTTCTCCCCTTACGAAAAGCACACGTTCTATTTGTTTTTCCGAAACAGCCACCATCGATAAGAAATGGTAATTTTCAATATGAAATGAGGGCAAAAAAGCCGTAACGGAATTGGTGTCGGACGTGGCGTGTACCAGGAAGTTACGTATTTCGATGTCATCGGGGATGTTGGAAAAGATACCCGAAAAAATCCTGTCAAGCCGTTCGGCATAATTGTAGGTGGAATCGGTGACTTTTGCGGTGGAGTCTTTTTGATGTTTGAATAAAAAGCCATAATTGTTTTGCTTGCCATGACGGATAAGGTTGATCATGGTGTTTTCAAGCAATACTTCATTGATGCGCACCTTGCCCGCGAGCAGCGGCAAAGGCCTGATATGCGCGTATATCCTGCCGCTCCTGAACAGCACATCACGCTGAGCCGGAATAACTGATATGTCCTCCAGGGTGATGCCGGCGAAACCTTTAAAGGCGGCCTGTTTAATAATAATCTCTGCACGGTACTTTTCTTTAAACTCCTGGCATTTTTTTTCGATTACAGCATGTAATACGGTATTGCGGAAAAGAAAAAACAGGATAAAAAGCAATACCGGCACACCCACAGAATACAAAACAATTTTTCTGAGCAAGGCTGATTTGTACAGGCTTTTCAGCATTTCAGGCGTTGTGTATTTTTTGATGCGGGATATCAGTTTTGATAAGAGTTTCATTGTTTCAGACATCCCTCATTTTTAGTGCCGAAAATACCAGCCCGGGTTCATAGCCTTTTGAAATAAGAAACCTGGCGATTTTTTGATTTTTTTTGAACGTGTCTTTTTCTGTGAGTTCCTTTGATTTTTTTTCTGCCAGCATCATCAGGGCTGAATGGTATTCTGCATCGTCGATGTGCTGAAGATGCCTTACAATAAGGTCTTCGGGAATTTTCTTTATGCGCAGTTCTGCGGCAAGTTTATTTTTACCCCATTTTTTTAAACGGAATTTGCTTCTTACAAAAGTTTCGGTATATCTGTCTTCATTCAGGAAGTTGTCTTTTTCCAATTGCTCCATCATTTTTGCCGCCCTGATTCTGTCCACGCCCCACTGCTGGAATTTTTGTTCCATCTCGGAGCGGCACCGTTCCTGGTAGGCGCAAAACTCACGGGCTCTGTGCAAAATTGTTTTCAGCCCGGTGAGGTCTTTGTTGATGTCGGTCATCGGAGGGCTTAGCGGATGAAGTGTTTCCACACATCGTTAAATACCGCAAACACCATGATGGCGATGAGGATAATCATGCCGACAACCTGTGCGCGTTCCAGAATTTTTTCAGGAACTTTTCTGCGGGTAATCAGTTCCCAGGTGGTAAAAATCACGTGACCGCCGTCCAGCGCCGGGATTGGCAGTATGTTCATAAAGGCCAGCACCACGGATATCAGCCCTGTGATAAGCCAGAATCTGTGCCAGTCCCAGATACCGCCATATATTTTCATGATGCCGATAGGGCCTTGCAGCGATTCGCTGGCGTTTTCCTTACCGGCAAAGATTTTTCCCAGGCCGCGTACATTGGCCCACAGGTTTGTCATGGCGTCTTTGTTTCCGTATTTGATGGCGGCAAAAAAACCATAAGCTTTGGTTTTGTACGGATGTTTGCTTACCACACCGATATAGCCGGTAGAATCTACCAGCAGGCTTAGAGACAGCGTGTCGGTTGCCCTGAGAACTGTTAATGTGCGGTTTTGATTTTTTGAATCCCAGATGATTTCCCTGAACTGGCCATAACTCGTTACTGTCGTTGAGTCAATGGCGAGAATCTTATCCCCCGATTTCAGGCCGGCTAAAAAGGCAGGACTTGCTTTTTTGGTTTTATCTTTATTGATGACTGTATCAAGTACACTGTCAATTTTGAAATCAAAATTATGTGCTTCAATAAAAAAATCCCTCACAGTTTTGTTGTAATTTCTGTACATGGTGTCCGGAACAATTACGTCGAGGTTTTTTCCGTTGCGGTCAACGGTGATGGTAGAGCCCATCAGCACATTAGCCGTTACCACGTCTTTGAAACGTTCTACGTTTTTGCCGTTGATTTTTAAAATTTTGTCTCCTGTCATGAAGCCGATTTCGCGGCCTGCCGGATAAGCATAGATACCCTGATCGATGCTGCTGACGGGCAGGTATTCTTTTTCGTAGTGCATGATGACACCCGTAAAGATGATAACCCCAACAATAAGGTTCATGACCACTCCGGCAATCATAACAATGAGGCGCTGCCAGGCCGGTTTGGAACGAAACTCCCAGGGTTGGGGAGGCTGTTTCATTTGTTCCTTATCCATCGATTCATCGATCATACCGGCAATTTTACAGTAGCCGCCCAGGGGCAACCAGCCCATTCCAAATTCGGTATCGCCTTTTTTGAATTTAAAAAACTTAAAATTCCATGCATCGAAAAAAAGGTAAAACTTATCTACACGGATTTTAAAAGCCCGCGCGGCCAGATAATGTCCCAACTCATGTACGAATACCAAAATGGATAAGCCCAGTATCAGTTGGGCAATCATAATTAATGAACTCATTTATAAAATTTTTTTATTATTTCTTTGGTGATTGTTCTTGTTTCCCGGTCGCTTTGAAAATAATCTTCCAGCGAAGGGTTTTTTATGTAAGTGGCTTTTTGCATGCCTTGTTCAATAACGTCGGCAATAGCCAAAAATTTTATAGTATCGGTTAAAAAAGCCTTCACGGCAATTTCGTTGGCAGCATTCATAATGCAGGGCATGTTTCCGCCCGTTTTTAACGCTTCGTAAGCCAGTGTCAGGGCATGAAAAGTGGCAGTATCGGGAGGTTCGAACGTTAGTTCCCTGATTTTTTGCCAGTCTAGTTTCGGGAAGTCGGTTTTCATCCTCGACGGATAACTAAAGGCGTATAAAATGGGCAGGCGCATATCGGGCAGCCCCATTTGGGCTTTTACCGAGCCATCGGCAAATTCAACCATGGAATGTATGATCGACTGCGGGTGTACCAGCACCTCTATTTGTTCGGGTTTCATATTGAAAAGCCACCGGGCTTCAATAACTTCAAGGCCTTTGTTCATCAGGGTGGCCGAGTCGATGGTGATTTTGTTTCCCATCACCCAGTTGGGATGTTTCAGTGCTTCTTCTTTGGTGATGTTGGCTAAGACTTCCCGGTCTTTGCCTCTGAAAGGCCCTCCGGATGCTGTCAGAAAGATTTTTTCAACAGGATTGTGAAATTCGCCGGCCAGGCATTGAAAAATGGCGGAATGTTCAGAATCTACCGGGTAAATATTCACGGCTTCTTCACGTGCTGTCCGGGTAATGATGTCGCCGGCAACCACCAGTGTTTCTTTGTTGGCCAGTGCCAGCGGTTTTTTATTTCTGATGGCGTTCAGGGTGGGACGAAGGCCGACAAAACCCACGATGGCTGTCAGTACCATGTCGATATTTCCCGATTCCACAATTTGTTCCAGCGATTCGTGGCCGGCATATACCTTGATGTCATGAGGTTCCAATGCCGCTTTCACCTGTTCATACCGCGTGTCGTTGGTGATAACCACTGCATCCGGCATAAACTCCAGGGCTTGTTTTATCAGCAGGCAGGCGTTGGAATCTGCGGTCAGTATTTCGGCTGAAAATTTTTCCGGAAAGGCCCGGATGATTTCCAGCGCCTGTGTTCCTATCGAACCGGTAGATCCTAATATGGCAATTCTTTTTTTCACCGGGCTGAAATTATTTAAAAGACATGTATTCTTTAGGGTTTATGGGATTGCCGTTGTGCCACAGTTCAAAATGCAGGTGCGGACCGGTGGATATTTCGCCTGTGCCGCCCACAATGGCAATGGGTTCTCCGGCATTAACATAATCGCCCATTTTTTTGAGCAGGGCGGAATTGTGTTTGTATATCGAAAAAATATTATTACTGTGCTGCAAGCCGATAACATAGCCGGTTTCAACAGTCCACCCGCTAAAAATGACAGTGCCGCTGAGGGTGGCCTTTACCGCTTCGTTTTTGCCGGCCAGGATATCTACCCCGTAATGTTTCTTGGCAGGGTTAAATCCGTTATCAACAATGCCTTTGATAGGGCTGAAAAAAAAGAAACTACTGATGTTGCTGCTTTCGGCAGATCCGCCGGAAAAAGTCAGGTTGTAACGGTCGTAATTTTCAAATTCATTGCGTAAGGCCGAATCTTCGGGAGAAATATCAAAACTGAGGTTGTTGTGCTGAATCATAATGCTGTCGGAAGGTTTCTCCATTTTTGGGGAAGGAAAATCTTTGCCTTCGATGATATATTTCAGGTTTTCCATATAAGCCCTTCTGAGATCGAGTTCCTTTTCCAGAGAGTCAGTTTTTCGTAAGAGCAGCATCACGTCACGCTGTACGCTGATGTCACCGTATCCCGGAATAAATTCACGCAGGGGAGTATAAGCTATCAAAAGGGTGGTGGCTCCAATAAGCATCATAACAGCAGCGCCAACTACCACAAAAACATTCATACGCGTCAGCCGGAACGAGAGTTTTCGTTCAAAAGTGGAATCGTTCATGATGACCAGACGGTACTTATCATGAAGCTTTTTCCGGAAACGTTTCCAGCGCGATGGTTGATCTTTTGACATACTTAATTAAGGGTGCAAATATCCGAAATTATTGAATTACTTTTGAAATACAAGCCAAATAAACTTGAAAAAATCAGGGAGAAATAAAAAAAATAAAATAATTTTGTAAAAAATAAGTTATTTTTATTTAACCCTATTACACGTGCGATCAAAATCTTTGTTTAAAACTCTGCTTATTGTTTTTTGTTGTTTCATGATCTTTTCTTTTTCTTGTTCAACAAAGAAAAATACGTTTACCCGAAGAGTTTATCATAATCTTACCGCGCATTACAATGCTTATTTTAATGGTAAAGAAGCTCTCAAGGAAGGGGTGGGAGAGCTTGGGAAAAAATGTAAGGATGATTTTACCGAAGTGTTGCCGGTATTTCAACTTGGCACCAAGGCCGATGCACAGTCGGTGTACAACCTGCTTGACCGGTCCCTGGAAAAAGGCTCCATTGTGGTTCAGAAACACTCTATTTATATCAAGGGGGTGGAACATATAAAGTGGATTGACGACGGCTATATGCTGATTGGAAAATCCTATTTTTACAAGCAGGAATACGATCTGGCAATGCAAACTTTTAATTTTGTGTTGAATCGTTTTAAAAACAGCAGCATAAAATACGAGGCTGTCATCTGGAAAGCCAGAGTTCAGGCCCAACAGGGCAATCTGGACGACGCCGAAGCCCTGCTTAATTCCATTGAAAAAAAGATAGAAAAAAATAAAAGCACCCGCACCGCCGAACGCTTGTATCCTTTGGCTTATGCTGACGTGTTGCTGAAACAGGAAAAATATGATGAAGCCCTAGATTACCTGCAGCAAGCCTATCACCTGAACAGATCCAAAGCTATACGCACACGTCTGCATTTTATTATGGCACAGGCATTTCAGCGAACCGGAAACGGCCAAAAAGCTACCGAGAACTTCAAGGAAGTTATTAAAATGAATCCGGTGTACGACATGGAATTTGCCGCTAAAATTAACCTTGCAAAAAGTTACGATGTGACCATGGGCGGAAGCAAAGATATCCGCAAACTGTTGGAAAAGATGCTGCGTGATGAAAAAAACAAGGAATACCAGGATCAGATTTATTATGCGCTGGCAGAACTTTGCCAGAAAGAAAACGATATTCCGGGCATGATTGAAAACCTTAAAAATTCAGCTCGCACAAGCATTTCTAACAATAAACAAAAATCCTTGTCATACCTGAAACTTGCCGACCTGTATTTTGCCGAACCGGCTTACCGCGAGGCTCAGATATATTACGACAGCTGTATCATGTTTTTGCCCAAAGATTATCCCAATTATTCGCTGATCGATAATAAAAAGAACACCCTGAACGAACTGGTTAGAAATATCGATATCGTGGAGTTGCAGGATAGTTTACAAATGCTCGCTAAATTACCGGCAGCCGAACGCAACCAAAAAATTGATAATCTCATTGCCGAAATTATCAAAGAAGAACAACGCAAAATTCAGGAAGAAAACGAACGTATGAACAACCTTGCCCTGGCTCAGCAAAATCAAAATAATAATATGAGCCTGCAAAATTCCGGGTCCTGGTATTTTTATAATCCATCAACTATGAGTCTGGGTTATACCGATTTTGTGCGTAAATGGGGCAACCGCAAATATGAAGACTTGTGGAGGTTGAGCAACAAAGCCGTTACAGATTTTGGATTTACCGAAGTAACCGACGAGAACGAGAGCAATAGTGAGAAAAAAGATACTGCAGCAGTGAATTTGAAAGACCGCAACTACTACCTGTCGAAATTGCCTAAAACACAAAAGGATTTCGATACATCCAACCTTATGATCAGCGAAGCCCTGTTTAATATCGGATATACTTATAAGGAATATTTGTCGGATTACGACAGGTCTATCACAGCCTTTGACAAACTGGAAAAACGTTTTCCGGAGTCAGGGAAAATTTTGCCTGCCTATTTTAATCTTTACCAAATTTATATTCTGCAGGAAAATACTCCCAAGGCTAATTATTACAAAAACCTGATAATGACAAAGTATCCTGACAGTGATTATGCCATGATTATCAATGATCCAAACTATTATATCAAGCTTCAGGAGCGGGCCAACCGCCTGTCGGTTTTTTATAAAGAAACTTATCTGGCTTATGGTTCGGGCAATTATCCCGCGGTAATACGCAATGCCGACAGCGTTCTGAAAACACAAAAAGACAAAAATCTGCTCCCCAAATTTGCCCTGCTCAAAGCGTTGGCTGTCGGGAAAACGCAGCCTCAGCAAGCCTTTGAAGCGTCATTAAATCAGGTGGTCACAAAATTTTCCGGCACCGAATCGGCCCAAAAAGCCCAGGAAATTCTGGACGCTATCAAAAAAAAGGTGGCCACTCAGCCCGAAGTGAGCACTGACCAGGATACGGTAAGCGCAAAGGCAGACCCGAAAGAATTATACAAATACGAACCGGATGCCTTTCATTTTTATATTGCGGTAATCGAGATGAAAGCCGCCAGCATCAACGAAATCCGAAACGCATATTCCAACCTGAACACAAAATATTATTCAACAAAAAAATACAAAATAGATACCTGGTTTCTTGATGATAAACATGAGGTGCTGAACATCAACCGTTTTGATAATAAAAATGACGCCATGAATTATCTCACGGCTCTGGAAAATAATAAAGAACTAATGGAAACCCTGCAAAAAACCAGCTATACACATTTCGTTATCTCAGCAGCTAACTACCCGGTGTTTTATCAGAGCAAGGACGTCGATAAATACCTTTCCTTTTTCTCGAAAAATTATAAAAAATAAAAACATAATTAATAATCATTTGAAAAAAAACTACAGTCATGGCTAAAAATACAGAAGTGGAAGCTCCGGTCATTAATATACTTGGCAATGGAACCAGTATCAAGGGCGACATCAAAGCCAGCGGCGATATGCGCATCGACGGAACCCTTATCGGCACTATTAATGCCAGGGGAAAAGTAGTGATAGGTCCCACCGGCAGAGTGGACGGAGAAATTATTTGTCAGAGCGCCGATTTTTCGGGAAATCTGAATGGAAAAATTACTGTTACCGAACTACTGGCTATGAAAGCATCATCTCAGATTCTGGGCGATATAGTTACCGGGAAATTGTCTGTAGAACCCGGAGCCAAATTTACAGGAAACTGCAAAATGTCCGAAACCCCTAACAACCACATACCCGCATCACAGGAAATGGATGAAAAATTTAAAAAAACCGCTCAATAATTATGCACGCTATACCAGCATTGCTATGCAAATGTTGGTTATCATCGTGCTGGGAGTTTGGGGAGGCGTATTGCTGGACAAATATATTGGAATAAAATTTCCGGTTTTTACCGTATTGCTTTCCTTGGGCTCTGTGTCCCTCGCAATTTATGTCGCCGTTAAAGATTTTTTAAAAAAGAAATAAATGCCGTTAAAGAAAAAACTATTACTCAACACCCTCTTGTTTTCGATCCTCCTCGAAATCATTGCCGTGCTCATGTACTTCACCCTGGACAAAAACATTGTTTCGCCAGCCCTGCCTTTTCTGGTGCCTTTTTTCTTTTCCGTTTCACTGCTGTCGAATCTTTGGCTGGTTTCTATTCCACCGGATAATCCGAACCAATTTGTCAGAACATTTATGCTGACCGTGTTCCTTAAATTTATGCTATATGTTATAGTGCTGGTGGTTTATGTGATGCTTTACCGCTTCGATGCTATGAGGTTTTTGTTTACCTTTCTCATATTATATATTATTTACCTGGTCTTTGATGTTATTATTCTTCTTCAGCACCTTCCTAAAAAACAATAATTTATCAGCGGGAAAGGCCATGAACAAAAAAAATGAAAAGAAAAAAAAATTTCCGGTTTTATAAAATGTTTATATTTGCCCCGTTTACTCAATAGCAAAGGAACCCCAAAGCAATGTACTCAAATAGCTTAAAATCAAAAAGATATATTCTTGTCCTGTGTTGTTTTTTGTCTTTTTTCATTTCGCAGAAAGCATTTTGTGAAACCGAATCAAAACCCCACGGACAGGAAAAAAAGTTCGATCCCGGCAAAACCATCATGGATCATATTGCCGATGCCCACGAATGGCACATTGCCACCATAGGTACAAAACACATCAGCATCCCCCTGCCGGTAATCCTGTACGATGAAGGCAAAATTGTTGCTTTTATGTCGTCAAGGTTTCATCACGGCACCGAGGCATATAAAGGATACCAGCTTAATGAAAAAGGGAAAATCGTAAAAGTGGATGAATCTGCCAAGCCGCCTCTCGATTTTTCGATTACCAAAAATGTGGTTTCTTTGTTTTTTAGTGTCATCCTGATCTGCTGGATGTTTATCTCGGTGGCCCGCCGGTTTAAAAATCATCAGAATGAGGCCCCCAAAGGCCTGCAGTCGTGGCTGGAACCGCTCATATTGTTCGTTCGCGACGACATTGCCAGGCCGTCCATTGGCGAAAAACGCTACGAAAGATATATGCCCTATCTGCTGACGGTGTTCTTTTTTATTTTTATCAATAACCTCCTGGGCCTCATTCCGTTTTTTCCCGGCGGGGCCAACCTCACAGGCAATATCTCGGTAACTATGGTGCTGGCGTTATTTACTTTTATCATCACCACGGTGAGTGCCAACAAACATTACTGGAAAGAAATCTATAATGCCCCGGGCGTACCCTGGTGGCTCAAGTTCGGACTGCCCATCATGCCTATTGTAGAAATTATCGGTGTCGTTGTCAAGCCTTTTGTCCTGATGGTCCGTCTCTTTGCCAATATCACTGCAGGACATATCATCGCTCTTGGATTTATCAGCCTGATATTTATTTTCGGACAAATATCCACCGGCGCAGGCTACGGGTTTTCTGTACTTTCTGTATTGTTTTATGTTTTCATGGGCTTGCTGGAATTACTGGTTGCTTTTATACAGGCCTATGTTTTTACCCTGCTGTCGGCTTTGTACTTTGGTATGGCCATGGCAGAACATCACGAAGAAGCACATTAAAAAATAAAAACTATAAATTAACTTAAACTAAAAAATTATGTCACTAATGTCAGTTTTATTACAAGCAGCAGCCGATTATGCACCTATCGCAAAAATGGGCGCGGGTATCGGAGCAGGAATTGCCACCGTGGGAGCAGGCCTGGGTATTGGAAATATTGGTAAAGGCGCCATGGAATCTATCGGAAGACAACCCGAAGCCGTAGGCGACATCCGTTCAAACATGATTGTTGCCGCAGCTCTTATCGAAGGTGTGGCTTTTTTTGCTATCGTGGTTTGTCTGCTCATACTTTTCATTTAAAAAAGTTTAGCCAGTTCAAAAAACTCCTGAACAACACAGGAGAAAAATGTTATTTTAATTAACTCAAAGGTTAAAAATTATGGAACTAGTATCTCCCGGCATAGGCCTCATTTTTTGGATGACACTTTCTTTTTTGCTATTGATGCTGATTCTGGGAAAATTTGCCTGGAAACCTGTGCTGAAAATGCTTAAAGAACGCGAAAACAAAATTGAGGATTCGCTGAAACAGGCCGAAAAAGCCCACGAAGAAATGAAACAGTTAAAATTCAGCAACGAAGAACTGTTGAGAGAAGCTAAAAACGAACGCGACAATATCCTTCGTGAAGCCAGGGTAATAAGGGAAAAACTTATCGAAGAGGCACGTACAAAAGCCACCGAAGAAGCCGACCGCATTGTTCAGTCAGCAAAAGACAGCATCAAATATGAAAAATTAGAAGCACTCACCGATCTGAAAAATCAAATCGCGCTTTTATCTGTTGAAATCGCTGAAAAACTCCTGCAGGAAGAGCTTTCGAAGGATGAAAAACAAAACAAACTGATCGAAAAGTTTTTGAACGAAATAAATTTTAACTAAGAAACCGTAGAACTGATGATATCCGAAAGAATTGCCGCTCGTTATGCAAGGGCCTTATTTAGCCTGGCGCTCGAAAAAGCTCAGGTAGAGGATATTTATAAGGATATGGTCCTCCTGAAAGAGGTGTGCGAAAAAAACAGCGATTTTGTTCATTTTCTGGGAAGTCCCATCATTAATCATGGTAAGAAAGTGGCTGTTTTTAAAGCCTTATTTTTCGAAAAACTCACTCCGCTATCCTTTAATTTCCTTACCATCCTCATTAAGAAACGCAGGGAGTTGATCATCAGAGAAATTGCCACGGAATTTGTGCTGTTATACAAAGAACACCACAATATTAAAACGGTATATTTTCAAACCGCCTCTCCGGTTTCTGAGAAAAATATCCAGCAATTAAAAGATGTAGTGGGGAAACAACTATCCTCAAAAATTGAGTTGATTCAAACAGTGAATGAAAATCTTATAGGAGGATTTATTTTTAAAGTGGACGACCTCCAGTACGATGCCACCATCAGAAGAAATATCAATCGGCTGAAAAAAGAATACAATATAAACATTTATATACCAAAATTTTAAACAAATTATTTGAATGGCAGAAATAAAACCAGCAGAAGTTACTGCAATATTGCGCCAGCAACTGGCCGGGTTCAAATACGAATCGGAACTTGAAGAAGTCGGCACAGTACTCCAGGTAGGCGACGGCATTGCCCGTGTTTACGGTCTTACACAAGTAGGCTCCGGCGAGTTGGTTGAGTTCGAAAAAACAGGTGTTATGGGCGTGGTACTCAACCTCGAGGAAGACAATGTGGGCGTAGTACTTTTGGGCGAATCGGAAAATATCATCGAGGGCGATATCGTTAAAAGAACTAAACGTATCGCCTCGTTAAACGTGGGTGAAGGAATGCTTGGAAGGGTTATCAATACCCTGGGACAGCCTATCGATGGCAAAGGACCTATCGAAGGACCCGTGTATGAAATGCCCATCGAACGCAAAGCCCCGGGAGTAATTTTCAGGCAACCCGTCAATCAACCATTGCAAACCGGTATCAAAGCCATCGACGCCATGATACCTATTGGCCGCGGCCAGCGCGAACTTATCATCGGTGACCGCCAAACAGGGAAAACGGCTATTGCCATTGATACCATTATCAACCAGAAGACATACTACGAAAAAGGCGAACCCGTTTATTGTATCTATGTCGCCATTGGCCAGAAAGGATCTTCGGTAGCCAATATTCTGAAAATCCTGGAAGAAAAAGGCGCCATGCCCTATACTATTATTGTATCGGCTACTGCCTCCGATCCTGCCGCCATGCAGTTTTATGCCCCTTATGCCGGCGCCGCAATAGGCGAATTTTTCAGGGATACCGGACGATCAGCCCTGGTGGTTTACGACGACCTGTCAAAACAGGCCGTAGCTTACCGCGAAGTATCGTTGCTGCTGCGCCGTCCCCCCGGACGCGAGGCTTATCCCGGCGACGTTTTTTACCTCCATTCGCGCCTGCTCGAAAGGGCTGCAAGGGTTATTACATCGGATAAAATTGCCCGCAAAATGAACGACCTGCCTGAATCTATCAAAGATATGGTAAAAGGCGGCGGCTCATTAACGGCTTTGCCTATTATTGAAACGCAGGCAGGTGATGTTTCGGCATATATTCCCACCAATGTGATTTCCATTACTGACGGACAGATATTTTTGGAAACCAACTTGTTTAACTCGGGAATACGGCCGGCTATCAACGTGGGTATCTCGGTGTCGCGTGTAGGCGGCAGCGCACAGATAAAACCTATGAAAAAAATTGCAGGGACACTGAAACTCGACCAGGCACAATACCGCGAGTTGGAGTCGTTTCTGAAATTCGGTTCCGACCTCGATGCTGCCACCAAAGCCGTATTGGACAAAGGCGCCAGAAACGTGGAAATCCTGAAACAGCCACAGTACACCCCTATGAAGGTGGAACATCAGATAGCCATCATTTTCTGCGGAACCAAAGGCTTGATGCAAAAAGTTCCTGTAAAAAGTATAATAGATTTTCAGGAGGAATTTTTACACCATCTGGATCTCTATCACAAAGAACTGCTTGAAAAACTTGGTAAAGGAACCCTTACCGACGAAATGATGGCCGAATTGGAAAAAGCCGCAAAGGATATCATTCCCAAATATGAGGCTTGATTTTTTTTGAAGACTGTAATAGCAAAGATTCATGTCAGGATTAAAAGAAGTAAGAATACGGATAGCATCTGTTAATAACACCAAGCAGATAACCAGCGCCATGAAAATGGTGTCGGCTGCCAAACTGAGGAGGGCTCAGGGAGCCATCCTTAAGTTGCGGCCCTATGCCAACAAACTTAGCGGACTGCTTTCTGATCTTAGTGTAAGTACAGGTCTGCCCGAAGATATTGCCTACTTTAAAAAAAGAAAAGTACAAAAAGTATTGTTGGTTGTTATCAACTCCAACCGGGGACTCTGTGGCGCTTTTAACAGTAATGTTATCAAGGCTGCGGTGTCAAGAATTAATAGTGAATATAACGAACTCAACAACACTGGCAATCTTCATATTTTGTCGGCAGGAAAAACCGCCAGCGATTTTTTTACCAAACGTAAATATAATGTAATAGCTAATTACGACAGTATTTACGATAATCTTACCTATGAAAAAAGCTGTGAACTGGCCGAAAAATTGATGGAATACTATGCCAATGGCACCTACGACAGGATAGAACTGGTGTACAATCAGTTCAAAAATGCCGTATCGCAGATACTGACCATCGAACAATTTCTGCCGGTTGAAAAACTCGGACAAAACGGGCAAAGCACCTTAAATCAAACAGATTACATATTTGAACCGGAAAAAAGTATTATCCTGAAAGAATTGGTGCCTAAATCATTGAAAATTCAAACTTATAAGGCGCTCCTCGATTCATGGGCATCGGAGCATGGTGCCCGTATGTCGGCCATGCAAAAAGCCACCGATAATGCCGAAGAACTGATTAAGGCGCTGAAACTCTCCTACAACAAAGCCCGGCAGGCTGCCATTACCAAAGAAATTATTGAAATTGTCAGTGGTGTAAATGCCTTGAAAGGTTAAAATAAATATTTTAATACCCAATTATGTAAAAGAAATTATGTAATTTTGTACAATTAAAATATATAATAAAAAAGGAGGACATCATGTTATCAAAAAAAATGGAAAAAGCGCTGAACGAACAAATCAACGCTGAATTTTTTTCTTCATACTTATACCTTTCCATGGCTGCTTACTTTGAACGGCTTAATTTAACCGGTTTTGCCAATTGGATGCGGGTTCAGGAAAAAGAAGAAAACGCTCACGGCATGATATTTTTTAACTACGTCAACGGACGCGGCGGAAAGGTTGAGTTGCTGGCCATTGAAAAACCGGCCTCTGACTGGAAAAACCCTATAAAAGTTTTTGAAGAAGTATTAAAACATGAACAGAAAATAACGGCCTTGATCAATAACCTTGTTAATATTGCCATTCAGGAAAAAGACCACGCAACCAACAATAAACTCCAGTGGTTTATAGCCGAACAGGTTGAAGAAGAAGCAAATGCTTCGGCCTTGCTGGAACAACTGAAATTGGTGGAAGGTAATGGGCAGGGACTGCTGCTTCTCGACAGGGAGTTGAAAACACGGGTTTTTGTTGACCCGACATTACAGGCCTGATAAAAGGATTATTTTTTTGCTACAGGCTGCCCTTTTTCAAAATTTGGCAGCCTGTCGTATTTTTAGTAAGCCTGTAAAAAACGCCGGACACCATACACATATCTGGAAATTGTCCTCTTGGAAATATTATCATAACTGAATAATAATCAATGAATAATAATAAAATTATTAGTTTGGCTGGTTTACTAGTAAAAAAATTCCTAATTTTGCAGACATAAAATAAACAGTTATGGCACAGGGAATATCAATATTTTCAGGAAGGGCAACGCGTTATCTTTCAGAAAAGATAGCCTTAAGCTACGGAAAAAAACTCGGTGATGTTTCTTATGCCTGCTTCAGCGATGGCGAATTTCGTCCTTCTTTCGACGAAACCATCCGCGGAGATGATGTTTTTATTATTCAATCCACTTTTCCCCCTGCCGAAAACCTGCTCGAATTGTTCATGATGATTGATGCGGCCAAAAGGGCATCAGCACGAAACATTATCGCCGTCATTCCATATTTCGGATTTGCACGTCAGGACAGAAAAGACCAACCCAGGGTTCCCATCACTTCAAAACTGATAGCTAACCTGCTCACCGCTGCCGGAATCAGCCGGCTCATAACCATGGACCTCCATGCTGATCAGTTGCAGGGGTATTTTGATATTCCTGTGGATCATCTTTACGCATCAAGCATTTTTGTACCTTATCTCCAAAGTCTTAACCTGAACAACCTAGCCATGTCATCACCTGATACCGGTGGAACCCGCCGGGCCGGAGTGTATGCAAAATACCTTGACGCTGATCTGGTAATTTGTTTTAAACAGCGGCCCAAACCCAATCAGGTAGGCAATATGGTGGTCATCGGCGATGTGAGGGACAAAAATGTTATCCTGGTAGATGATATTGTCGACACCGCCGGCACCATTACCAAAGCCGCCAACCTGATCAAAGAACAGGGAGCCGCCAGCGTACGGGCTATGTGCACACATCCGGTATTATCGGCCAATGCCTGCGAAAAAATTGAAAAATCGGCAATGACAGAACTCATTGTCTCCGATACCATACCCCTGAACGAAGAATGTAAAAAACTCAGCAAGATAAAAGTGTTGTCCACGGCCAATCTGTTTGCTGATGTGATAAACAGCGTGGTCAATTGCGAATCCATCAGTTCACACTTTAAGTTTACCTCTTTGCAATAACAATCTATAAACATATCACTTACAATTAACAATTAACAATTAAAAATTATGAGAACAGTATCAATGAGCGGTTTCCTTCGCGGAAACGTAGGGAAAAAAGATGCTAAAAAAATCCGCAGGGACGGTAGCGTACCTTGCGTGGTTTATGGCGGAAAAGAACAAATGCATTTTTTCACCGACACAAAAAATTTTCAGAAGATCGTCTTCACCCCGGAAGTGTGCTTTGTAAAGCTTACCATCGAAGGGAAAGAAATGGATGTTATTTTGCAGGATATTCAATATCATCCTGTTACGGATAATATCATGCATGCCGACTTCATGGAATTGAAAGCTGACAAGCCCATTATCATGAATATTCCTGTAAAGATATTCGGCACGGCTCCTGGCGTTCTTAAAGGTGGAAAAGTGGTTCAGAAATACAGAAAACTGAAAGTAAAAGCTTTGCCTGGCAACATGCCCGAAGTTATTGATATCAACATTGGTTCGCTGGAAATTGGCCAGAACATAAAGATTGCTGACATTCCTGCCGAGAATTATTCGTTGCTTGATAATAAAAATAACACCATCGTGGGTGTTGTGGTTACCAGAGCTGTCGAAGAAGCTGCCACAGCTGCTCCTACTGCTGAAGCCGGCGCACCTGCTGCAGGCGCCGCTGCTCCCGCTGCCGGTGCTGCCGCCCCGGCCGCTGATGCCAAGGCAAAAGCAAAAAAATAACTTTTGACCGACAATACTAAAGCTGCCGAAAATAGTATTCGGCAGCTTTTTTATTAAAAAAAGATGACACAAAGCGAATCCAAAAAGTTTTTGATTACCGGCTTGGGCAATGTAGGCGATGAATATGTCAATACAAGGCATAACATTGGTTTTGTGGTGTTGGATGCGTTAGCACAAAAATTAAATGTGGCCTTTGCTTCGGGGCGCCATGGACAGGTGGCCATAGCCAGGTTCAAGGGAAAAACTTTGCTGCTGCTTAAGCCATCGACTTTTGTCAACCTTAGCGGAAAGGCTGTCAAATACTGGCTCGCCACCGAAGATATTCCCAGAGAAAACGCCCTGGTAGTGGTCGATGATCTTGATTTGCCAACCGGCACTTTGCGCATGAAATCAAAAGGCGGTGACGGCGGACACAATGGCCTGATAGATATTACTACTTCCCTGAACAGTCAGGAGTTTGCGCGCCTCCGTGTTGGAATAGGCAGCGATTTTGCCCGGGGATTTCAGGTTGATTATGTGTTGGGAAAATGGACCAAAAATGAAGAAAAAATTTTACTGGAACGCATACCTGTAGCGGTTGACGCTATCCTCAGCTTTATCTGCGAAGGCGTAAACGCTGCCATGAATAAATATAACAATAAGTGAGGATTTAAAGGCCCTGTGTGCCGGCAGGTAAGCCCTGTTGTGCGGCCATGCATTCAACAACAAGGTCTGTTAGGATAAGAGCTGTTTCACCAAAGCCGGTACTCCGGTTCCGGCTTTTTCTTTGATCACAGTTAGGTTGTTAAAATGCCCCGTGTTAGCCGCGTTGGGATCAACATAATATTTCGGGATGAGAGAAGGAGTATAATTCAGCAGCCCCGCAGCAGGGTAAACGACCAGCGAGGTGCCAATCACCAGCAAAATGTCGGCATGTTTAGCCAGCGTGGCTGCAGTCATGATATTTGGCACCGCTTCGCCAAACCAGACAATATGCGGGCGTAATTGCGAGCCTTTTGAGCATTTGTCGCCCTCCCGTATGTCGTTATATCCAATATCATAAATCAACGATTCGTCAAGTGAACTTCGTGCTTTGGTAAGCTCGCCGTGCAGGTGCAGAATATTGCTTGAACCGGCTCGTTCATGAAGGTTGTCAACGTTTTGGGTAATAATCTGGACATGAAATTTTTCTTCAAGTCTGGCGAGGGCACGATGTGCCGCATTGGGTTGGACTGTCGCAAGCTGCCGGCGGCGCTGGTTGTAAAAATCCAAAACAAGCGAACGGTTTTTCTTCCAAGCATCAAAAGTAGCCACATCTTCAATACGGTGCTCTTCCCATAAGCCATCGCTGTCGCGGAAGGTTTTGATGCCGCTTTCCGCACTGATGCCCGCCCCCGTCAATACAACAATGGTCTTCATAGTGGCTTTTATTTTTTTACCCGTGTAAAATATACTGATTTTCCTATAAGTGAAAATCCTATATAACCATGCAGTTCAAGCACGTCCTTATCAATAAGTTTTATCCAGCAGGAATATGTGTTGCCGTGGTCGGAATCGTACAGGCTTCCGTCAACATATTTGTCTTTGGAAGCGTTGTATTTGAAATCGTAAAACAGTACCATGCCTGTAATAGGACGGTTACGTAATGACGGATTGGGATTGTGCTTGTCCAGCATGGGCTTTCCCGTTTCGGGGTCAATACTTTTTTTCATCCAGGCTACCTTGCCCGAATATGTGCTGCCGTTTTTAAAAAAAATAATCCTTCCCTGTCGTTCGGGAGTCCACCATTCTCCGCAAAGGGCATCGCTGCCATACGAATTCTGGGCTGTTGAGAAATTCGGCAATAAGAAAAAACAACAGAACAAAAAGGCAAAAAGCAGTACGCTGATGATACTTTTGGGCTTAGCTGGCATAATGAAACAGTTGATATAGTGTACAAAAATAAGGAAAAATCAGCTGAGCCAATGTGTTTTTACCAACCTTTTTGAACTGTTGGGAAAAATCATTTTAATACAAAAATACGTATAACATTCTGCAAATTAACATTATACTTCGCCTGCTTTCCTCCTCTCAGATGCGAAAACCATAATATCTACAAAACAGAGCGAAGCGAAATGAGAAATCTTAATTTATTTTTGATACATCAAAAAATTGATTTAACCGGTTTTTTTGTCTTATAAAATATTGTGAAGTTTTTAAGAAAAAAAACTTACTTTTACACATTATTGGAAAAATTTAAACCTAAGGCTATGGAAAAAATACTATTGGATTTATCAAACCTTGATAGGGCTTTTCCTGAAAATTTTACCCAGGAACAGATTGCTAAAGCAAAGACACTGTTTTTAAAAAATCTTGCAGAAACAGCCCACAGCTATTATGAAGGAAAAATTCAAACCCTTCCAAAGGCTCCTGTCATAGGTTTTAACTGGTTTAATGTGTGGTACACGCCGGGTGTGTCAAAAGTGTCAACTACCATACGCGACCAGGTGGATACCTCGTTTCACCTTACCAATCGTGGCAACCTGGTGGCGGTGGTAAGCGATTCAACACGGGTGCTGGGCGACGGTGACTGCGGCCCCTCGGGAGGGCTGGGCGTGATGGAGGGCAAGGCATTCCTGATGAAATACCTGGGCGGATGCGATGGAGTGGCCTTGTGTATCGACAGCCGTAACGAAAAAGGAGAACACGATCCCGATAAAATTATTCAGTTTGTGAAAATGGTGCAGCATAGTTTTGGTGCTGTCAACCTCGAAGATATCTCGCAACCCAACTGTTTCAAGGTGCTGGACGTGCTGCGCGAAGAATGCGATATCCCGGTATGGCACGACGATGCCCAGGGGACGGCTTGCGTTACCCTGGCCGGCCTTACCAACGCCTTGAAACTTGTGGACAAAAAAATTTCGGAAATAAAAATAGTCCTGTTTGGAGCAGGGGCTTCCAATACCACCATTGCACGACTTATTATTGCCGATGGAGGCGATCCGAAAAAAATGGTGATGTTCGACACTAAAGGCTCGCTGCATGCCGGAAGAGACGACATAAAGAACGATCCCCGCTTTTACCGCAAATGGGAGCTGTGCGCCAAGACCAACCCCGAAAAAATCCTTAGCATAGAAGAGGCAATAAAAGATGCCGATGTGCTTATCTCTTTGTCAACTCCCGGCCCCAACACCATAAAAAAAGAATGGGTCAGCGCTATGGCGCCAAAATCCATAGTGTTTGCCTGCGCCAATCCTGTCCCCGAAATATACCCCTATGCCGCCAAAGAAGCCGGTGCCTATATTGTGGCTACCGGAAGAGGAGATTTCCCCAATCAGGTGAATAACTCCATTGGATTTCCAGGCATCCTAAAAGGCGCCCTGATGGTCCGTGCCAAAAAAATTACCGACACTATGGCTATTGCTGCGGCACACTCACTGGCGGATTATGCCGAAAAAAGAGGCATTCATCCCGAAAATATTGTACCTTCCATGAGCGAGGCGGCCGTTTTTCCACAGGAAGCCGCCGATGTGGCCATGCAGGCAATACGCGATGGAGTGGCACGCATAAATATTTCTCACCAGGAGGCTTTTGCCAGAGCCGAAAAAGACATCCGCGAAGCAAGGGCTGTTACACAAGCGCTTGTTGATGAGGGGTTTATACAAAAACCGCAGCAAGAAATGGTACAAAAAGCTATTGATTGGGCAATTCAACAAGTTTTGTAACTTTGTACCCTTTTTATTTTATCTATGATTCATTTTATTGAAGGAACACTTGTCGAAAAAAACCCGGTGTATGCAGTAATCGAGGCTGGGGGTATTGGGTATTTCTTGAATATCTCTTTGAATACCTATACAAAGCTGGGTGAAGAGGGAACAAAATGCCGGCTTTTGACGTATATGGCAATAAAAAATGAAGCAGCCACACCGGTAGGTGTTACCCTGTATGGGTTTTATACTGCCGAAGAACGCGATATGTATATCAATCTGATTTCAGTCAATGGTGTCGGGGCTAATACCGCCAGGCTGATACTGTCCTCGCTGACAACCGGCGAGATTGTATCCGCCCTTGCCAATGGGCAGGTAGCCACCTTTGAAAAGGTAAAAGGTATAGGCACAAAAACGGCACAAAAAATAATCATTGACCTGAAAAATAAATATTCAAAATTAGCGTTAGAACAGGATGTCGTTATGGGCGTGAATAACACTAACAAACAGGAAGCATTGTCTGGATTAATGATATTGGGTTTCAACAAAAATATTGCAGAGAAAGCCATTGATAAAATTTTACGGTCAGATCCGTCGATAGATGCTGTGGAAGAATTAATAAAACAAGCTTTGAAAATTTTATAACCGAAGACTTACCGAAATTGAAACTGGCCCGATACATATTTCAGATTTTTGCTGCAGCCTTTATATTGTCGATCGCCATTGCCGGCAGTGTTAGCATGGCGCCTGATTATAAATTTATCAGCGACAGGGCAGCGGCACCCCCCGACACCAATCCTCCCGACACCAACCCCTTACCCTATCCGTTTGGAGATAACAGCGGAAACCCTTACGATAATGACCAGAATGGAGGACTTTACCTCAATAATCCTTCGAATATTACCCCTGGGGTAGAGTATGACCCGGAAACCAATTCATACATCCTTACCAACAAGATAGGAGCCCTCGATTACAGGCAGTCCAACTACATGTCTTTCGATGAATACCGACAGTTTGATATGGAAAAAGCCATGAGGGATTACTGGCAGACCAAAACCGGAGCTTCCCGGGGTACAAAAGGAGATGGAAACATTATTCCCAAAATTCATATCGGAGGCAAAGCATTCAATAAAATTTTTGGCGGAAACACCATTGATATCAGACCTTCCGGCTCTGCCGAACTGATTTTTGGTGTAGTGTCCACCAAAACAAACAATCCCGCGCTGGATGTTAAACAAAGACGAACGACAAACTTTGATTTTCAGGAAAAAATCCAGATGAATGTTACGGCCAAGATAGGGGATAAAATCCAGTTTGGCGTAAACTACAATACGGAATCATCCTTTGATTTTGAAAATAAAATGAACCTGAAATACGAAGGAGAAGAAGATGATATTATTCAACTGATTGAGGGAGGAGACGTAACGCTACCGCTGAACAGCACACTGATCACCGGAAGCCAGTCGCTGTTTGGTATCAAGGCCAAGTTGAAATTCGGCAGGCTGTCGGTAACAGGGCTGTGGTCGCAGCAGGAAAGCGAAACGGAAAATATTACCGTGGCCGGTGGCGCACAAACCAGCGAATTTAATGTGAAAGCTGACCAGTATGAAGAAAACAGGCACTTCTTTCTTTCTCAGTATTTCCGCGATCATTACGAAGAAGGCCTGAAAAAACTTCCTATCGTTACTTCAAACATCAACATCACAAACCTCGAAGTGTGGCTCACGAATATCGGTTCGGCAACCACCGAAAACCGCAATATTGTAGCTTTTCAGGACTTAGGCGAAGGTCAGATTATCTCCAATACCAACATTGTTTCCACCGGCTATTATCCCGCCAACGATGCCAACACCCTGTTTTCCTTTGTGGACGAAGCTCAGCTCCGAAATCTCAACGGGGTTAACAACTATCTTGCTTCTCTTGGAATGACGGCCGGACTGGATTACGAAAAGGTCGAACTTGCCCGTAAATTGCAACCGTCAGAATATACTTTTAACAATAAACTTGGCTTCATTTCACTGAACACCTCCTTAAATTCCGACCAGGTGCTGGCGGTGGCCTTTCAGTACACTTTGGTGGGCGACACCACCGTATATCAGGTCGGAGAGCTTACCAATACAGGTGTCAGCGCACCCAGTTGCCTGCTGGTAAAACTGATCAAAAGCACCACGCTTAGCACCAAAGTGCCGATGTACAAGCTGATGATGAAGAACGTGTATTCTATAGGCGGCTACCAGATTAACTCCGAAGATTTCCGCCTGAATGTGCTGTACTCCGGCGAAGAACAAGGCATCCCCATGGGCTACATCACCGAAGGCGCTGTAAACGGCATTCCGCTGATTCGTGTTATGGGCTGCGACCGCCTCGACCTGAATCAAAACCCCATCCCCGACGGTGTATTTGATTTTGTGGGAGAAGCCGCCACACAGGGAGGACTTATACAGGCCTCTAACGGACGTATCTTTTTCCCCGTCCTGGAGCCGTTCGGCAGCAACCTGCGAAAAGCAATAACAGGAGGCAACCCGTCACTCAACAGTATCGCCGACAAATATTGCTACGACTCGCTTTATACCATGACAAAGACAGGCGCCCAGCAATATCCCGACAGGAACAAATTCGCCTTACAGGGAACCTACAAATCAGCCGCCGGGGCCGAAATCTCGCTGGGTGCGATGAGCGTTCCACAGGGGTCTGTGAAAGTTACGGCCGGAGGGATACCCTTGACGGAAAATGTGGATTATACCGTGGATTATACCATGGGTAGGGTAAAAATCATCAACGAAGGTATTCTCAACTCGGGAACACCCATCAATATCTCCCTCGAAAACAACAGCACCTTCAGCATACAAACCAAAACGCTTATGGGTTTGCGTTTTGATTATATGATCAACAAAAACTTCAATGTGGGTGGCACCGTGCTGAACCTTACCGAAAAACCGCTGACACAAAAAGTGAACTTTGGCGACGAACCCATTTCCAACACCATCTGGGGTATTGACGGCGCCTATACTACCGAAGCCCGCTGGCTTACCAAGCTGGTGGACATGATTCCGCTGATTAATACCAAAGCCGTTTCCAATTTAAGCATCAACGCAGAATTTGCCAACCTGATACCCGGCCACTCCAGGGCTATTGGCAAAACCGGAACTTCTTACATCGACGACTTTGAAAGCAGCAAGTCAACCATTGACCTGAAAAATGTTGGCAGTTGGTTTATAGCCAGTACCCCCCAAAACCAGCTTGATATGTTTCCCGAAGCTAACCCGAACAGCGGACTGGGATTTAACTATAACCGTGCAAAACTGGCCTGGTATGTCATCGACCCTTCGGTGTTTTACCGCAACAACAACCAGCTCCCCCCCAATATCACCAACGACGACATTTCAAACCACCTGGTACGCGAAGTGTATGAGCAGGAAGTTTTTCCCAACCGTCAGCCGGCCAACAATTTGCCATCCAACATTGCCATCCTGAACCTGGCATACTACCCCAAAGAACGCGGCCCTTATAACTATGATGTGGATGGCTCGGAAGGTTTTTCATTAGGTACCAACCCTGATGGCTCTCTTATTGGCCCTGATTCACGCTGGGGTGGCATGATGCGGCGTATTGAATCTACCGACTTTGAAGAAACCAACATCGAGTATATTGAATTCTGGATGATGGATCCTTTTGTGTACAATCCCAGCGGTACCGGAGGCCAGATATATATTGACCTGGGCGATGTTTCGGAAGATGTGCTGCGAGATTCAAGAAAAAGTGTGGAAAATGGTTTACCGCCCGATGGAGTTATGGAGGATGTGGACACCACCATCTGGGGTATTGTTCCCAGTCTGCAGCCGCTGACCAACTCGTTCGACAATAATGAATCGGCACGCCCGTATCAGGATGTCGGCCTCGATGGCTTGGCCAACGATAATGAAAACCTTTTCTTCAGCGATTATATCAACCGCATTGTTGCTTACCACGGTGCGGCCTCGGGCGCTTATCAGAAAGCCCTGTCAGATCCTTCAGCCGATGATTTTCATTATTTCAGAGGGCCGGATTACGACACAGAACAAAAATCCATACTGCAACGCTATAAAAACTATAACGGAACTGACGGCAACTCGCCCACCGACCAGCAAACGCAGGACGAATATGGCGTTAATTATCCCATGCAATCCACCACCATTCCCGATGGTGAAGATATCAACAGGGATAACACCCTTAGCGAAGGGGAACGCTATTTCCAGTATCACATAGACCTTTCTCCCTCCAAGATGGTTATTGGTCAGAATTATATCTCTGATATTCTCGATGCTTCCACCGGAAGACTTCCCAATGGTACTTCTACTACCATCAAGTGGTATCAGTTTAAAGTGCCTGTACAGTCGCCTGATAAAATTATCGGTGGTATCCAGGATTTTAAATCCATCCGTTTTATCAGGGTGTTTTTCCGCGGGTTTACCGATTCGGTGGTATGCCGTTTTGCAACTTTCGATTTAGTGCGCGGTGACTGGAGACGGTATAACTACAGCTTGCTCAGCCCCGGAGAATATGTTCCAAACGATGAACAGATGCTGACAACTTTTGATGTTTCGGCCGTCAACCTTGAAGAAAACGGACAACGCTCTCCTGTTACCTACGTGGTTCCTCCCGGCATTGAACGCGAGATAAACTACCAGAGCACTACCATGCAGCAACTTAATGAACAGGCTTTGTCCATGAAAATATGCAATATTATGGACGGCGATGCACGTGCTGTTTATAAGACCTGCGATTTCGACATGAGAAAATTTAAAACATTAAAAATGTTTATCCATGCCGAAGCTATGGGTAATGAAAGCGCCCTGCAAGATGGCGAGTTGACAGCCTTTATAAGACTTGGCTCGGATTTCAAGAATAATTTTTATGAATATGAAGTACCGTTGGCATTGACGCCTTGGTATAACAGCGATCCCAATGTGATTTGGCCGGAACAAAACCGCATTGAAATCACTCTTGATGAGTTGGTGGATGCCAAGCAACTGAGAAATACGCTGCTGCATGATGGCGGCAACTCGGTGTCCTCATCGCTGCCTTTTATTACCTACGACAGCAAAAACAATAAAATCACCGTTATGGGAAACCCCAGCATCAGCGATGTGAAAGTAATTATGCTGGGTATCAGAAACCCCAAAAAAGGTAGTGCTAATCCCTCGGACGACGGAAAAGATAAGTGTGCTGAAATCTGGTTTAACGAACTTCGTCTGACCGATTTTGACCAAAGCGGAGGCTATGCAGCCACCGGCAGGATAGCTGCCAACCTGGCCGATTTTGGCAATGTCAGTCTTGCCGGAACGATCAGTACTCCTGGCTTCGGGAGCATTGACAAAAAACTGAACCAACTGCAGAAAGAAACCATTATTTCGTACGATATTGCCACAAACCTCGAATTAGGAAAGTTCTTCCCCGAAAAATGGGGCGTTAAAATCCCGATGCACTTCGATTATTCTGAAATGAGAACTGTGCCGGAATACAACCCGTTAAATCCTGATGTCATTTACCGCGAAGACCTGAAAACCTATTCAAAAACGGCCCGCGACTCTGTTAGAAAAATTACCCAGGATGTAACCACCCGTAAGAGCCTGAACTTTATGAATGTGCGTAAAACAAAGGTGGGCGCATCAACCAAGAATCATATCTACGACCTCGAAAATTTTGATTTCACCTATGCCTTTACCGAACTGTTCCATCGCAATGTAGACATCGAATATGACAGGCGGGTTACCCATATGGGCGGACTGGGATATAATTATTCGGCAAATCCGAAAATTGTCAAACCGCTCGATAAATGGAAACTGATATCTAAATCAAAGTGGCTGCGTATCATCAAGGATTTCAATTTCTATTACATGCCTAAATTGCTGTCGTTCAGAACGGACCTGAATAAACAATTTCAGGAAAACCTGATGAGAAACAAAACCAATGCGATAATAATTCTGGAGCCTGCCTATGTCAAACGCTTCGGATGGACACGCGATTATGCGCTGAAATGGGATTTGACACAAAATCTAAAACTCGATTACCAGGCACATGCCATCGCCCTGATAGATGAACCTCCCGGAAAAATAGAAAAAGGACAGCCTAATTTTAAACAAAACAGGGATTCTATTTGGGAAAACGTTCTGAATTTCGGACGTATGACCAATTATAATCAGAATATCGATATCAATTATACCCTGCCGATAAACAAAATTCCCGCCTTTAACTGGATGAACATTTCGGCCAGGTATGGCGGTGCTTACTCTTGGACGGCCCTGCCGTTATCTACCGACTCGCTGGACAACATTATCGAAAACCCGCTCGGCAATGTAATCGAAAACTCCAATTCCGAGCAGTTAAACCTTACGGCCAACCTTACCAACCTGTATAACAAGGTAAAATACCTGAAAAAAATCAACGATAAACGCCGCGGAGGTGGTTCCTCCAAACCGCAGATAAAAACCAATATGCCCGGTGAAAACCCCGATTCATTGAAGCCCAAAATTAATATCGGTAAGGAAATTCTTGATAATACCTTAAGTTTGCTTATGCTGGTCAAGACCGTTAATATTTCGTATCAGGAAAGTAATGGCCGCCTGCTTCCGGGGTTTATGCATAAACCCGTGGCTCTGGGTATGGACTGGAAACACAAGGCACCGACTGCCGGATTTGTCTTTGGCAGCCCGGGCGATATGTTTGCTTCTACAGGTGATATCCTTGGAAAAGCCTTCCAGAACAACTGGATAACAGCAGATACTTCGCTGAATACTCCTTTTTCCGTTAAGCAGTCAAAAGTTCTGAACTACCAGGCCTCGCTCGAACCCCTCAACGGAATGCGTATCGACGTTACCGGAAATACCAACTATGCCAAACAAAACCAGGCGTTTTACCGCTACGATATGGACGGTGAAAACAACCACAGCGAACCGTTTTCGCTGGTGGAAACCGGAAATTTCAGCATGACCATCATTGGCATGAAAACCGCTTTTATTGCTGACAACAAAGATAACTCCAATGATGTGTTCCAGAAATTCAAAGATTACCGTATCATCATTGCAACCCGCCTTGCGGCCCAAAATCCTAACTCTACACAGCAGATTGTTGACTCAACAGGATTCCCCGACGGCTATGGTCCCACCTCGCAGGATGTCCTGATACCGGCATTTTTGGCCGCATATCTGGGCAAAAGCCCCGATAATATCTCCCTGACACCTTTCTCGGAACAGATACTGAAAGCCATACCATTGCCAAACTGGAGACTGACATACAACGGGTTGACAAAAATCGGCTTCATTAAAAAATATTTCAGAACAGTAACCCTTAGCCATACCTATCGCTGCACATATAACGTAAGTTCTTTTGCCACCAATGTCAGATACAAAGAGGGTGAAGACGGTTTTTCGTTTATCCGTGATCAGATTGGTAATTTCATCGCTGAAAAGGAAATAGGACAAATATCAATCACAGAGCAGTTTAGCCCATTGGTTGGGTTAGACCTTACCATGATTAACAGCCTGCTGGTAAAATTTGAATGGAAAAAGTCCAGAAACCTCTCGCTGAGTTTTGCCAACAACCAGTTGACCGAAGTCGCCAGCAACGAATATGTCGTTGGTGCCGGGTATCGTTTTAAAGATGTTTCATTCAACCTGAACCTTGGCGGAAAACGCCGGCATATAAAAAGCGACCTTAACCTGAAAGCCGATTTTTCGGTTCGGCAGAATAAAACCACCCTTCGCAAACTGGTTGAAAATATGGACCAGGTGTCGGCTGGCGGCCAGATAATTTCCATTGGGGTTTCGGCTGATTACCAGATCAGTGAAAAGTTTAATGTGCGCCTCTTCTACGATCATATCATCAACAATCCCTATGTGTCGTCGCAATACCCCAATTCCAACATCAACGGAGGCTTGAGCCTGAGATTTACTTTAGCACAATAATAATTGCATTAATAAAAAGTTGTATATTTGACAAAAAAATAAATCACAATCATCATGAAAATAGAAGAAAACTTATTGTACACCGAATCTCACGAATGGGTGAGAATTGAAGGCGAAAATGCGTATATCGGTATTTCCGATTTTGCACAGCATGAATTAGGCGATATTGTTTTTGTTGAAGTGGATACCATCGGCGAAACTATTAACAAAGGAGAAGCTTTTGGCACCATAGAAGCCGTTAAAACCGTTTCTGATATGTATCTCCCTCTCAGTGGAGAAATCCTCGAACTGAACCCCGTCATTGAAACAAACCCGGAAACTATTAATAAAGATCCTTACGGCGAAGGCTGGATAGTTAAAATAAAACTGACCAATCCGGAAGAAGCCGGCAATTTATTAAAACCGGCCGATTATGCTAAGTTAGTAAAGGCCTGATTTTTTTAAAACATGCAATTTTAAGCTCTCACCTGTTACAGTGAGGGCTTTTTTTTATTTATATGTGCCCTCTGCAAAATAAAATAATAAAACCCCGTTATATTTATTGACTTTTATAATTTTGGCATTAAGATTGAGCAAAATTTCAATAAATCAAGGCAGTGATTAGTTACCTGAACGATATTGACGAAATAATTTTTCGCAACCGGAATAAGGAATATGGCGCTTATTATTTGCGAAAAAACTATAACAGGTATTTGGTTGTTGCCACTATCCTTGCCGTGACCTTTTTTGTGTTGTGCTGGTTGGTGCCGGCCATGACGGTGAAGCCGCCTGAGAAAAAGCTCAACGAAGGGGCCTTGTATACAGAATATTTGGGGCCTCCGCCCAAAGAAATAAAGAAACCAGACGAAGACTTGCTCCCACAGTTGCAGAAAGTGCAAAAGATGGCCAGGTTTGTTATTCCACAGGTGGTCATAAACCTTGAGGACGAAAACAGCGAAATCAGCCTGGAATCGCGTCCGGGTGATACGGCTTCGGACGGCAACAGTTCTTCGGGAAGCCCGCAGGGAGCGCTCGAAGGCGGTGGCGGTGATCCTGATGCTGTATATACTTATGTGGAAGAAGCTCCTGAGTTTCCCGGAGGAGAAAGTGCCCGTATGCTGTTTTTGCGAAACAATATCAAATATCCGCAGTTAGCTCTGCAAAACAAAATTCAGGGGAAGGTGTACATCTCTTTTATCATTGAAAGAGACGGCAGTGTCAGCAATGTCAAGGTATTGCAGGGTATTGGAGCCGGCTGCGATGAAGAAGCCCTGCGGGTAACCCGGCTGATGCCTAAATGGAAGCCTGGCAAGACACAGGGCCACGAGGTAAGGGTGGTTATCAATATGCCGGTAAATTTTGTATTGCAGATGAGCAAGACGTAATATCCGGATACAACAAAATTATGCTAAAAAAACAGTGAAAAGCTATCACTAAACGAAAGTGTTGACATTGGTTGAACAAAGCCACCCCCCGCAAATTGTATCCCTACTGCCACGAGCATCTTTTTTTCAGGCATGATAGTGCCGACTTTTGCTGGTAAAAAATTATGATCCGACAAGAACACAGTTCCGCTATGCTGTCCATGGTAGAACAATGGCAACAAA
>JAGNBV010000196.1 GCA_018004645.1 Bacteroidales bacterium | reverse complement strand
CCGCCAAAAATCGCCGTTTTATGGGCTGCTTTTTTCAATTTTGTTGCTTTTGGCATTTTTTACGGCTCACCCGTTGCCCACAAAATCGGCACCGGAATCATTATGCCTGGCACGCTGGAAAAAGACACGGTTTTTATTCTTTGTTCGTTGCTGGGCGCCGGCTCATGGGTATTGATATGTGCCCGAAACGGTATTCCCAACAGCGTTTCACACGCCCTCATCGGCGGACTTATCGGACCTGCCCTGATTAAATTCGGGCCCGCAGCAGTAAATGTTCCCAACGTACTCACCATCGTATTGTTCATTGCCCTGGCTCCCCTATTCGGGTTTATAATCGGATATTTTTTTATGAACCTCACTCTTTTGATCTGGGGCAAAAAACCTCCGTTGAAAACCGACAGGTATTTCAGGGTATTCCAATTGTTATCCTCCGCAGCGTTCAGCATCGGTCACGGAGGCAACGACGCCCAAAAAACTATGGGCATCATTTTTATGCTCCTGCTGGCTACCGGTGACCCGCAATATACCAGCAATCCTGATCACATACCCTTCTGGGTGGCCCTCACCTGCTATACCTCCATTGCTCTGGGGACACTGCTGGGCTCCGGAAGAATTGTAAAAACCCTTGGCAGAGGACTCTGCCACCTGAAACCTATCGGGGGATTTTGCGCTGAAACAGCCGGTGCTCTTACCCTTTTTGGAGTTACCCTGGCAGGTATCCCCGTCAGCACCACACACACTATCACCGGCGCTATCATGGGTGTAGGAGTTACCAAAAGAGCCAGCAGCGTAAAATGGAAACTGGCTGCCAACATCGTGGTGGCCTGGGTGCTTACCATCCCGGCATCGATGTTTTTCTCAGCACTCATCTATTACGTGCTAAAGTTATTTTTATAGAAATTTAGCACCGGAACCAGAACCTATGCAGCATTCCGGCGTATAAAAGAAAAAATATTTCATGGATGTTATCCTTGACATAGTTCCCAAACAGCTTATTGACTTTTTGCTGGTTACCGTGTTTTCGCTACTGATAGGCTTATCACAGCGAAAATTGCACCCTGTCAGTGAAGATGAACGGCTTTTTGGCACCGACCGCACTTTCACATTTATCGGGATTCTCGGATATATTTTGTTTATCATTGACCCCGAATATTTATTTCTGTATATGGGCGGTGGACTTGTGCTGCTGGTGCTGCTGTCCGTTAACTATTATCACAAAATCACCGTGTTTAAAGATTTCGGGTTGACTAGCATCATCATTGCTTTCATTACCTATTGCCTGGCGCCCCTGGTAATTACCCAACCCGCGTGGCTCTATCTCCTTGTTGTGGTTACTGTGCTTATTTTTACCGAACTCAAAGAAACGTTCACGACTTTTTCGCATCAGATCGAAAAAGAAGAATTTATCACCTTAGCCAAGTTTCTAATCATTGCGGGCATTGTACTGCCAATATTTCCCAATAAGCCGATAGTGCCGTTTCTGGAAATAACCCCTTACAAAATCTGGTTTGCCGTAGTGGTTATCTCCACGGTTTCTTATTTAAGCTACCTGCTGAAAAAATATGTATTTAAAAAATCCGGCATCCTGATTTCCGGAATTTTGGGAGGTCTTTACAGCAGCACAGCCACCACGCTGATACTGGCTAAAAAGAGCAGGGAGGCCGGCGTAATGAAAAACAATTATGCCTCGGCCATCATTTTTGCCACCGCCATGATGTACCTGCGCATTGCAATACTGATGCTGATTTTCAACGCGGCCATGTTCCGTAACAGTTTTGTTTTTCTGCTGATCATGCTACTGCTTACGGTGGTCATCGGCGCAATTGTCTATTTTTATCAGCACAAAGAAGAAGAAAGCGCCGCCATAGCCACCATCAAGGATAAAAACCCCCTGGAATTCAAGGTGGCCTTGCTGTTTATGGTACTTTTTGTGGCTTTTACCTTCGTTACGTATTATGCTGTGAAATACTTCGGCGATATGGGGCTAAACGTAATCTCAATCATAGTGGGGGTTACCGATATCGACCCGTTTCTGATTTCCATTTTTCAGGGGAAAATAAACACCTCTGTTGATGTGCTCACCAGAGTTTCCTTTCAGGCTATTATCAGTAACAATATCCTCAAATTAGTCTATTCACTTATCTTTGCCGACAGGAAAATCCGCATGCCCATACTTATTGCTTTCCTGATTATAATTGTGATCAATATACTGTTGCTGTTTTTTATCTGACACCCGACAGACTATTTTTCTTTGGTAATAAGTTTGGCAAATTATTCATAGTGTATTAATTTAGCCATAAATTTACTTATAATATACCGTATCTTTCAGCCATGGAATTTGAAGAACAATATGCGCGTATTTCCGTACCGTCGAAAAAACAAAGTACACTAAGAAATTTATGCCTGGTCTCACTGTTTTTCAGCGGCAGCATGACACTGTTTTCCTTTGGCGGATTCTTCTTTTCGGGGTGGCTCAGCGATTACATACAGGCATTTTGGCAGGGATTTTATGGTTTTGGTAAAAGTTATTTATTGCTTTTTTTTCTGGGGATGTTTATACTGTTTGGCAGTTCATTTACCGGCACACTGCTCATGTTCCGGATGAAGCGCCCGGGATACTGGATTTACCTCGCCGCCAATGTAATCATGCTCTTTCTCTCTTTTTTTGTAGTGATGACTTTTTTTAATGCGATCTTCATATTAGGCAGCGTGGTATTCATTGTTTTATACTCCTTACAATATAAATACCTGAAAAAATAATCCATGGAAACATCCATTCCGGTATCAACCGGTAAACATAGCTTTTTTCTAATTCTTTTGTGTGTCTTTTCAGGATTCTCTAATCTCCTCTCGTTGTTTGTTACCCTGATGGTATTGATATATGGTAAATCTGTCTTTTTTGTAGATTCGGTGCCGGTTATTGATATTATGGCCGAAGAATTACGCCACGGCTCCATAGTTTTTTATTTCATCAAAGCCGGTGTGCATATTCTCTGTCTTTTTGCTCTGGTAAAGCTGACCAGAGGCCTCCGAAAAGGCCTGATCTTGTATGCGATGTGCCAGCTGCTGTTGCTAGCCCTCCCCTGGCTGTTTCTTCAATCGCTGGGTGTCTCCTACCTGATAATGATTACCGCCATTTCATTGATTTTTGCCCTGTTTTTTATCATGCTGTTTTCGCTGGCGCTGCCAAAAAAAACGTAAGCGACCGGCAAAGTGCATCTTTCTTATAAGGCCGTAGTGATCTATTTTTGCCCGGGCAGAAGTCTGTGCAGTTGGTTGACCTTGTAATCCGGGATAATTGAGAGTGTTTCCCTAAGCCA
>JAGNBV010000068.1 GCA_018004645.1 Bacteroidales bacterium | reverse complement strand
TCACTTGCCAACCGCCTGATACGGCTTGACAGACAGGTCAGCGAAACAGAAAGGGCAAAATTTGCTGAAAAAGCAGGTGGTAAAACCATTGGCGAAGTTGCCAGGGAATTACTCACAGCATACAACCCCGACACACTTGATGAAATAAGCGAACGTATTATAAAAAACAAACCTTCGGCCACACCTACTGAAATTGAGACAGCACTGATACGGGCACAAGGAGAACTTATCGAAAATGCAGCATCTACCTTCCATGGTGAATTGAACAACTATATTGAAAATGTTCGCAAGGCACACGAACAGGTTATTGATATTGTTAACCCCGACAAACTTGAATTTGCCGGATGGGAAGAACAATCAGCCGAGCATGCCAATAAAATTATCAATGATTTTAAGGCATATATCGAAACCAACAAAGATGAAATAACAGCGCTTCAGATTTTTTACGGACAGCCCTACCGCCGCCGTGAGCTGACCTATAAAATGATCAAAGAACTGCTTGAACAATTAAAGGCAGACATACCGGCCATGGCGCCGATGAAAGTCTGGCAAGCTTACGCCGCCATTGAACAAACCAACGGCTCGCCAAAAAACGAACTGGTTGCATTGGTATCGCTGGTGCGCAGGGTTTGCGAACTTGATAGTACGCTGACACCTTATGATAAGACCGTTGACAAAAACTTTCAGGACTGGGTATGGAAAAAACATTCAGGTGCTGGTGAAAAATTTAATGAAGAGCAAATGAACTGGCTCAGAATGATAAAAGATTATGTTGCCACATCATTTCATATTGCAAAGGATGATTTTGACCTTAGTCCTTTTAACGCACAGGGCGGATTGGGTAAAATGTGGCAGTTGTTTGGCGATAAGACGGAAGAGATTATAAATGAATTAAATGAGGTATTAGCCGCATAAATTATGTCGAAAGAAAAATTCAAAGGCAAATACCGGTCGGACACATCAAGGTTGAAAAATTGGGATTACACCTGGGATGCGGCATATTTTATAACCATCTGTACAAAAAACCGTGAACATTATTTTGGGGAAATCGAAAACGGCAAAATGAAATTATCAAAAATCGGTGTTTTGGCTGATGTATTTTGGTATGAAATTAAAAACCACACCAAAAACGTTGAATTGGATGCATTTGTGGTAATGCCAAACCATGTGCACGGCATATTGATTATCAATAATTGTTTGAAAACAAATATTGAAAACAACAACCATTGTATGGTCGTTGCCAACAATTGTGGGGGCGTTGCCAACCATTGTAGGGTCGTTGCATGCAACGACCCTACAATGGTTGACGGCACATGTACCCAAAATCCGCCTGCCATTAATGAATTTATGTCGTCAATTTCGCCCCAATCCGGTTCCGTATCGGCAATCATACGGTCGTATAAATCGGCGGTTACCAAACACACCAACCGCCTGGGATATGATTTTGAATGGCAGTCACGTTTTTACGACCACATTATCCGAAACGACATGTCGTACCAAAATATACAGAATTACATCACCGGTAATCCGGCACGGTGGGTAACCGACAAATTGTTCGACAATAATTATTCTGCGAATGATACAAAAAAATAATATACCCAAACACTGGCAATTAAAAAAACTAGAAGAACTTTTAGTATTTGTTATTGGTGGAGACTGGGGAAAGGATCCTTCCTTAAATGATCCAAATTATGAAACAGCATACTGTATCAGGGGTTCTGAAATCAAAGACTGGGAAGTACTAAAAGGAAGGACAGCGTCTCTGCGGAAAATAAAAAAAACAAGCCTTGAAACAAGAACATTAAAAGAAGGGGATATTTTAGTTGAAATTTCAGGTGGTGGGCCTGAACAGCCAGTTGGAAGGACAGTTCTCATTGATAAAACAGTTTTAAGTTTTAATCCAGCAATACCAAAAATTTGCACAAACTTTTTTCGACTTATTAGACCAATAAAAGGAATTGACTCTAAGTTTCTTCATTTTTATTTAATCCTATTTTATTTTTCAGGAGAAGTTGTAAGATATCAAGCTGGTAGCAATAATTTGAGGAATTTAAAATTTTCTGATTACGTTAAAATTGAAATACCACTCCCTCCTCTCCCCGAACAACAAGCCATAGTAGCCAAAATCGAAGAGCTTTTCAGCGAGCTGGACAAAGGTGTGGAGAGTTTAAAAACCGCGCAGCAGCAGTTGAAAGTATACAGGCAGAGTTTGCTGAAGTGGGCGTTTGAAGGGCGTCTCACTTCGGCTTACTTCGACAAAGCTCAGCACGAGCCGCTCAGTGGCCGCCCCCGCTTGTTGAGCGAAGCCGAAACAAGCGGTAATATGGCTGCCGAAGAAAAAGAAAAATATGGGAACAATGAATTGCCGGAGGGGTGGATAGAAACTGAAATAAAAAATGTTTGCTTGGACATAAAAGTTGGGATTGTTATTAAACCAACAAATTTTTATTCGAAAACAGGAAAAGGCATAAAAGCATTTAGATCTGCTAATGTTAGAGAATTAAAAATAAACGATGCTGACTGGGTTTATTTTACAAAAGAAGCTAATGAAATCAATCATAGAACAAAACTCAATTTTGGGGATGTTTTAATAGTTCGTTCAGGTTACCCAGGAACATCTTGTATTGTTTCAAAAGAATTTGAAGGTTGTAATGCTATAGATATTCTAATTGCAACCCCAAATAAAGAAAAAATTTTACCAGAGTATTTATGCTACTTTAATAATTCACCACTTGGTAAAGGTTTGTTTATATTAAAGTCAAGAGGTGTAGCACAAAAGCATTTAAATGTTGGAGAGTATTCTAAGTTGGTGGTTCATATTCCTTCATTAAAGGAACAACAACGCATCGTTGATGAATTAGAAAGCCGACTCACCGTTTGCGATAAAATAGAAAAAACAATAAACGAAGGTTTGCAGCAAAGTGAGGCATTAAGGCAAAGTATTTTGAAACGTGCATTTGAAGGGAGGTTGGTTTAATTATGGCAAAAATTGATGATAACATAAAACAAAAAATTAAAACTTTAAACAGGGAAGAACTGGAAAAGCTGCTTATAAAAGCAGCTACAAAACATAAAGAATTTCATGATTATCTTTTGGTAAACTATATTGACAAGGAGTTCGGCGAAAAAGAATTATTTGAAAGAGCAAAGTCCGACCTGAATGTGTTGTTTTACAAGTCATACAAAGGTTTCTCCGAACAATTACGCCTGGCAAATATGCTTAGCGCCTGTATCAAGCGTATCAACGAATTTGCAAAAGTCTGTAAAAACAAAAACCTCGAAGCCGACCTTATTATGTGCGTGCTTGAAGTACCTTTTTCATACAGCACCAATATGTTTGGTACTTGTTTTACTGCCTTTGATTATAAGGTCGGATTGCTGGTAAAACGGATGATAACTCTGGTAACAAAAAAAATGCACGAGGATTATCTGATTGATTACAAAGAAAAAATAAACAAATATCTGGATATATTGCACCGCACGTCAGGTCATATAGATTTCATTTATGCATTCCCTAAAAAAATTGATTGACTATGGAACTTTCAAAAAAAGATAAAAAAACCGCCCGCGAGATTATCGAAAAAGGATTGCAAACTGAATACGTTAAAGGACTTAAGCGGTTCGATAGCATATTGCAACAATGGAAAAATAAGACTATAGACAACCGCGAAGCATATATGCAATTATACGAAAGTGTCAGAAAGCACGACAAACACATTGCCCGGCGATACGACGGGATGACAGGCTCTAAATATTTAATGATAATTGCCGCACAACTGGCAGATGGAATCCTTACAGATGCTGACCTGGAAAATTTTTCTGATGAAGTAAAACAATTAATAAAACTATGGTCTGAAGGGTGAAATTTTCGTAAGAATTATTCAGGTTAACGTGTATTCAAATGATCTTTTTAAAAAATATTTTGTCAAATAAAACGAATTTATATGGAACAAGAATTAAAATCGGAAGGCAGATGCCTTTACTGTAACCAGATGTTTTCGCAAAAAGAAATCGGGAAACATTTAGGCACACACCTGGCAGAAATGGAAAAATCAACAGGCGGAAAAACCGCTCAAACCTATTGTCACGTTGTTGTGGATGCCGGCGAAATGTTCCTGCATTTGCTGGTCAAAGGCAATGAAAAAATGAAAATTATCGACACCTTTTTGAAGGACATCTGGCTCGAATGCTGCGGGCACATGAGCAATTTCGGGCATAAAGATTTTAAAATAAGTATGAATCATTTGGTAGGAGATGTTTTTGCCTCACGCATAAAAATTTATCATGATTACGATTACGGAGATACTACAAGGGTTTTTCTGAAGGGTTTGAAGAATTATCGATTGAATCTGAAAGAAAAAATAATTCTTTTGTCCCGCAACGAACCCCTGAAAATTATGTGTGATTTGTGCAAAAAAAAACCAGCGGTTAACATTTGTGTGGTTTGTGCGTGGGACACTGATTCTTTTTTTTGTGAATTGTGCTCTGAAAAACACGAGGCAGATTGTGCAGATTTTGCTGATTACGCGCGAATGCCTGTGGTCAATTCTCCCCGCATGGGTGTTTGCGGTTACGGAGGCGGCGTAATAGATACAGAAAGAGATGGGTGTTATAAAATGAAACTAAAATGACAACAAACGCAATAATCTCAAAAGTCTGGTCTTTCTGTAACACCCTACGTGATGACGGTGTGAGCTATGGCGATTACCTTGAGCAACTCACATATTTGCTGTTTTTAAAAATGGCAGATGAATACTCCAAACCACCATATAAAAGAAAGCTGTCCATACCAAAAGAATATTCGTGGGAAAGTTTAGTAACAGAGCGGGGTTCAGATCTGGAGACACATTACACAAAACTATTACGTGAGCTTGGCAAAGAAAAAGGAATACTAGGGCAGATATTCACCAAAAGCCAGAACAAGATACAGGACCCGGCAAAGCTGTATAAGCTCATCGACATGATAGACAAGGAAAATTGGGTCATGATGGGCGCGGATGTGAAAGGCGATATTTACGAAGGGCTGCTTGAGAAAAATGCCGAAGACACCAAGAGCGGCGCCGGACAATACTTTACGCCCCGTGCATTAATTCGTGCGATGGTCGAGTGCCTGCAACCCGAACCTATGAAAACCATAGCGGATCCCGCCTGCGGAACCGGCGGATTTTTTCTTTCTGCTTATGATTTTCTTGTAAAAAACCACGACCTCGACAAAGCACAAAAAGAGTTTCTGAAATTCAATACTTTTTCCGGCAACGAAATAGTTGCCAACACCCGCCGCCTGGCACTGATGAACCTTTTCCTGCACAATATTGGTGATATTGACAGTGATAATTTTATATCTTCTGCTGATTCTTTGGTCGCCGATCCCGGAACAAGAGTTGATTATGTGCTTACCAATCCTCCTTTCGGCAAAAAGAGCAGCATGACTTTCACCAACGAGGAAGGCGAACAGGAAAAAGAAGACCTTACATACAACCGGCAGGACTTTTGGGCAAGCACGAGCAACAAACAACTGAATTTTGTCCAGCACATCAAAACACTATTGAAAACAACCGGCAAAGCTGCCGTAGTTGTCCCCGATAATGTCTTGTTCGAAGGCGGCGCCGGAGAAACGGTACGTAAAAAACTACTTGAGACTACTGACCTGCATACCATTTTGCGATTGCCTACCGGTATTTTTTATGCCCAAGGTGTTAAAGCTAACGTATTATTCTTCGATGCCAAGCCTGCGGCAAAGAATGCCTGGACAAAAGAGATATGGTTTTATGATTACAGAACAAACATTCATTATACATTAAAGAAAAACCCGCTCAAGTTGGAAGACCTATCGGACTTTATCAAATGCTACAATCCAAAAAACAGGTTTAAAAGAGTAGAAACATGGTGCGACCAATCGGTGGTTGAGGCTCTCGAAACCACCGCAACAAAATCCCCTGAAGGCCGTTGGCGCAAATTCACCTATGATGACATCATCAATCGTGATAAAACCAGTCTCGACATCACCTGGATCAAAGATAAATCACTTGCCGACCTTGATAACCTCCCCGATCCTGACGTTCTTGCACAAGAAATCATAGAAAACCTGGAAGCCGGGCTTGAAAGTTTCAGAGAAATTGCCAACGGACTGAATAAAAAGGATAATGTTTCCTGACTTGTTCCTTACACGGCGCTGTCGGGCACGATGATGCTCTTATTAAAAACGTAGAAACTATTGGACTTTAAGGAATTTATAAATCAAGTTATTTTTAATTATTCAAAATAATTTCCCATTCTCCTGCCTCGTAAATAATCACTTCTAATACCGGATTAATATCTGATGTTTTTAATTTGTTTTTTGTTGTGTAGCTGATCTTTATATGGACAGGAAAAATAACCTGGTAATAAATGTACGTGTTTCCCATTGTTTGATATAAGCCATTATCGGCAAAAAAGGTAAACTCCGACAAATCGGTGTTGGTATTGCCCATTTGATGTAATTTAAGCGAAACTTTATTGCCTTCCCAGAGTTTTGTAATAGAATATCTGTCAAAGTCGCGCGCTATGTAAATCTTATAGGGGGTAGGCAAAATCTTTTTGACGAAAACATCGTTTTTCCAGATGCCGTGCAAGACGCTGTCGGCACCATTTTTTTTATACTTAAAAGTACCTTCCCCGTTTCTCAGGCCATCTTTAAAAATGCCATTATAGGTGTCACCATTAGCCCATGTGTATATGCCTGCTCCGTTAGGAAATCCGTTTTTAAACCGGCCTTCATATTTATCAATACCTTCGGCAAAGCCTTTCCCGTTTGCTAGTCCCTTTTTACAATGCCCCTGGTATTTTGCGGAAATCTCATGTTTTAACACCCGGCAACTATCCTGCGGATAAGCATAATTTGTGCAAAGCAGCATGAGTACGGTAAACAAGGATATTATCAGTTTTTTCATAGCCTGCAGGTTTATTTTTTTATTGTGCTTTGCCTTAAAAGGATTAACAAGTCTAACACAAATTTAAACAAAAAAGCCTTATAAATCAAGAGGATTTTTTATGCCGGAATAAAACAAAAAAAGCAGTTTTCACTGCTTCTTTTATTGTCTTTTTCAGTTATTTAAATAACTGATTTTCAGAATGTTTTTGAGGTACCAAGCGGATTCGAACCGCTGTACGAGGTTTTGCAGACCTCTGCCTAACCACTCGGCCATAGTACCTTGTTAGGAGGGCAAAGATATAAAATATTTTTGTAAGCAAAAAAATTTTTTCCGGCATCATTGCACATAGCCCTTGCCGAAATGCCTTATTTTTTAAGATATTTTCATCATCGTAAAAAAAATACAACGGCTGTTCTTTCTGATAAAAACTATCTTTTATTAGCATAAATAACGTAGCTTTGTATTAAAATTTTAAAAAATGGACCAGGAAAATAAAACCCCCGAACCCGCAACCCCCGCAGCGGAACAACCCACAAAAAAGGGTTTAAGTGCCCAAACCATCGTAATCATCATTATCCTCGCCCTGATGATTATCATCCCGCTGGTGATATTCCTGTGGAAGCAGGCCGAGATAAAAAGCCTGAAGAAAAACCATGAAGCACGCATAACCGAAATAACTACACAGGCCAATAATACAATCATGGAAAACAACCGCAAAAACATTGAAACGCTTACCCGTGTATTTACCTGGGCTGTGCGTTCTGAGATGTTGCGGCAAAACATGGAGCAAATAGATACTTATATGACCGATCTGGTTAAAACCGAGGGCATGCACCATATCTCGGTAATCAATAGCGAGGGCATCGTAGTCCGGTCGACCAATAAAAAATATGAAGGCGTGGTATATCCCGGCCCTATTGCCAAAGAACTTTCGGGCATTACCGAGGTAATTACAAAATCGGACGAAACCGGTGATATGGTTTCTATCTGCCCGGTGATGGGTCTCGATAACAGAATGGGAACCCTGATCATTACTTATCAGCCCAAAACCAATATCTTTGTCCCCAAAGAAGCAGTGTCGGAAGAAAAGAAATAAATAGCGCGATGTCTTTCAGTAAGTTTTCCGTTTTTTTGTGGCTTGCCCTTGCCCTGTTTTTTTTCTGCGGTTGCGGCAACGACAATAAGCCTGTGGATGAGTTTGTCATTCACGGAAAGCTAAAAAATTCCCTTGGCGAAAAGATTGTGTTGCAACAACTCGGCCTCGACAGTATCAAGCCGGTTGATTCGCTGCAGGTGGACGAAAATGGCGAGTTTACCATATCCTATAAGCCCCAGAACATCAGTTTTTATTTGCTGAAAGTTTCTGAAGAAAACTTTATTATGCTGTTGGCTGACAAAGGCGAGACAATAGAAATTACAGGCAACATCAGGCAACTGGCCAATGAATACGCCGTTACAGGCTCTGCCGGCTCGGCCTTGCTCTGGGAGCTGAACAGCTATACCCGGAAAAATATCAATAAGACCGATTCCCTTTATAAAATCCAGCTCCGTCAACAGGATAGCGCCAACTTTCCCCAGGTAAAACAACATCTGGATTCTGTATATAACACTATTTTTGAAGACCAGCGCCGCTATGTGCAGGGTTTTATCACAAAAAACAGCACATCGCTGGCGTCGATCATCGCTATTTATCAGGTCTTTGGCCGCCAAAAAGTGCTCAACGAACGCGACCATTTCAGCACGTTTAAAATGCTCGACAGCACGCTGTTTCTATTGTATCCCAACAACGAATACGTGCTCGAACTGCATAAGCGGGTCAGCGATGTAAAAAAGGCACAGGCCGACAAGCTCAAAAACCTGGCGAAACTAGATTCCGCCATGGTGGCCCCCGAAATAAAAATGAAAAATATAGGTGGTTTTCTTCAACCTCTCTCATCGTTTAAAGGACATGTTACCCTGGTGCTCTTCTGGGCGGCATCCAGCCAGCCAAGCGTAGCAGCACTCGAACAGTATAAGTGGATACACAAAAAATACCGCGAAAAAGGATTTCAGGTATATGCCGTTTCACTGGATAAAAACCGCCGCGACTGGGAATTCGCCGTTAATGAGCATCGTCTCAGTTGGATTAATGCCAGCGACCTGCTAGGCTGGGATTCGCCTGTAGTAAAAACCTATTGCATCGAGAACATCCCGCTGGCTGTGCTTGTCGATGCCGACGGACGTATTTTGAAAAGAGGCATCACCGAAGAAGAATTGCCTGCATGGTTGTATAAAATCTATAAGTTTTGACAGGTACAGCAAGTAAAATATATTTTGTGTCGGACTGCCACTTTGGGATACCCGATTACCACAGCAGCCTGGCGCGTGAAAAAAAATTTGTGGCATGGCTGGATATGATAAAGGCCGATGCTGCCGAGATTTATATCCTGGGCGACCTCTTTGATTTCTGGTTTGAGTACAAGACGGTAATACCCAAAGGATATACCCGGCTTTTGGGAAAACTTGCCGAACTGACCGACAATGGGATAAAAATACACCTGTTTACCGGTAACCACGATATGTGGATGTTCAGATACTTTGAGCAGGAACTGGGTATTGATATAAGCAGGAAACCGGTGGTTAAGGAAATCAACGGGCTAAAGATCCTGATAGGCCATGGCGATGGGCTGGGCCCAGGCGATTATGGCTATAAAATGATAAAAAAGATTTTTGCCAGCAAAACCTGCCAATGGCTTTATGCCCGGCTGCATCCGAATTTTGCCATGGGGCTGGGCCTGTTTTTTTCGCGCCGCAGCCGCCTGGCCAGAGGCGATATCGACCGGATTTATAAGGGCGACAACGGCGAACGCCTGATAGTGTATGCCAAAGAGATGCTGAAAAAAGAACACTTCGACCTGTTTGTGTTCGGACACCGGCATCTGCCTATTGACCTGAAATTAGGTGAAAACTCACGCTATATCAACATTGGCGACTGGCTGCAGCATTTTTCTTATGCCCTGCTCGACGGTAAGGAATTTATCACCAAAAAGTATTAATTATCACCATCAAATGTCTGCCGCACAGCGCCTGGTCAGGGAATGATAATTCCCGTGTCTAAAAATGCTAAGATGGTTTTTATTATGAGGTACAAGCCAAAAATGAATAATAATATTCCCAACCCCCGGTTGACCACCGAAAGGATGTTGGGGCGCAATAATTTTTTTAGTTTATTGGCCACAAAACATTTTAAAAGATCAGTAGAAAACACGGTGCCCAGGGCCACACCGAAAAAAACGGCGAGTTTGCGTATGTCCGAATTATATTCGGCGGCCACATAACCCATGATGCCCATCCAGGTGATTAACAGAAAGGGATTTAAGAGATTCAGAAAATAACCTTTCAGGATATATACATATGGCTTGGAGGGCGAGTCGCCGAAGATGCTGTTGCTTTTTTTCTCCATTTTGTTGATTTCATTTTCGTTGTAAACCACCTTTTTACGAAAGACAAATGCACCGTAACCAAGTAACACAAGGCCTCCAATGATGCCAAACAACTTGCTGTAATCATCGTTGGTAATTAATTGCGATACGCCTAAAAAGCTCAAGGCGACAAGTGTAAAATCGCTCAGCATAATGCCTATGGCCAGGTATGCGCCTATCCGGAATCCCCTGAGGATGCTTGTTTGCAACAACGAAAAAAATGCCGGGCCAAAAACAACAGCAAGGGTTAATCCCAAAATAAATCCGCTGACCAGGGCATGGAGCATCGTTAAAATTTTTGCTAAATTATTATTTTTTAAAAATTAAATCCCATTTATTGCATGAAAAATTTCCGGATTCAGCATGCAAACTACTTTTTTCATAATGAGATACTCCCGGCCAACTTATTCTTTCTTCAGTGCGGTCCTGCTTTTACTTAACTCTATCCTGAACAGTGTGCCCTTGCCAATAGTAGATGATTTGACATAAATCCTGCCCTTATGATAGTTTTCGATAATACGTTCGGATAAGGATAGACCCAAACCCCATCCGGTTTTTTTGCTGGTGTAACCCGGGTTGAAGATGGCTTTATACTTTGATTTGTGAATGCCTTTGCCGGTATCCTGTATGTCGACATAAACATGGCGGTCGTCCTCAAAAATAGTAATCTCTATATTCCCGCTACCACTCATGGCGTCAATGGCATTTTTGCAAAGATTTTCAATAACCCACTCAAAAAGATGTGTGTTCAGCGGAACAATTATTTCGTCGGCAGAAGGCGTAATGATATAGTTTATCTTTTTAGAAGTGCGTTTTTTAAGATAGTCGATAGACTTATATACAGCTTCTACAATATTTTGTTTTTCCAGCTTGGGTTCCGAGCCTATCTTCGAAAAACGTTCGGTGATAGTCTCCAACCGCACGATATCCTTTGAAACTTCTGCCAGGGTTTCTTCATCAATGCCTTTCAGCCGCAGCAACTCCACCCAAGCCATCAACGACGACAGCGGCGTGCCCAACTGGTGGGCCGTTTCTTTGGCCAATCCCAGCCACACCTTATTTTGCTCCGATCGGCGCGAAGTGCTGAAAAGCAGGTACGCAATGAAGATAAACACCCCGATGATGATAAACTGCACATAAGGAAAATACTTCAACTGCACCAGCAGGGGCGAGTCGCGGTAAAACACTATGCAATCGTCTTTACCGGGCAGGTTTACCGCAATGGTGTTGTTGTCGGCCTCCATCGACTGTATAATTTGGGTGACGTAATTCTGATCCTGCAGTTTCACCGTGTCGATATTGCCATAGGCAATCACCTGTTTGCGGTCGGCGTCCATTACAATAACGGGAACCGAGGGGGCATTGGTAACAATCTCTGAAAGAAAGGCTTTTACCTGCTTGTCCAACACTTCACGCAATCCTGTAAAAACCTTGGAGTCCCTGTAATGCAGCAGAAGTTTCTTCTTGCCGATATAGTTGATCTCGATGGGGGGATATATTGAAAAATCTTCTTTTATCTTTCCCGACAAGGTCTTCACAGAATCAAGATTAAAATCCACATTTTTTGCTAAAGTAATTTTGTTGTTCTCATCCGTGAGTATCACAGGTATGGTGTTGTTGCCCGCGATGATGTCCAGGTAAAAGGTGAGGTCTTCTTCGTAAGTGGCATTGATGAGACGCACGTTGGCGTTGGCCCATAATTCCACTTTTTTTCGTTCTTCCGACTGCAAAAGCGTGAAAAAAGTATCCGTAGCATTTACCAGGCTGGCTTTTTTGGTGATGGCATCCACCCAGAGTTTTATTTTGTTTCGCTGGTCCGTTTCAATCTGGTTGGCCACGCGGTCGATGTACCACAATGATAAAGAGAAAATTATCAACAGGGTAACAAAAAGCAAAATCTTCCACCTTCTTTTTTTGATGTAAATGTTCATCAGCACTGTTTTTTTTCCTGTTCAGCAGGTGTTGAAACGTTCATTTGCCACTATTTATTGCCGGCCCTGGCCGTGTTATATGCGTAAATTATTGCAAATATACATAAACCTTATAAAAAAGCATACTGTCGCACGCAGTAAAACAAAAGCCTAAAAGATGTATTTTTGAAGAAAAATTTCTCAGATGAAAAAAACCGTGTTTTTTTTATGCTTCGCAGCTATAATATTTGCGGCCTGCGGACCGGATAAACAAAAAAATGACAAAACAACTGATGCAGATCAGGCGGGTGTGAGCGGAATAATCAACATTGATGGGGCCGGCATACTTTATCCCCTGATGAACAAATGGAAACAGGAATTCGCCAAAGACCGCGACGAGGTTAAGATTGGCATAAAAAGTGGAGGCCCGGGCAATAGTTTAAAACGGCTTGGCGGGGGAGAACTGCAAATGCTTATGGTTGCCCGCGAACTGGACGAAACCGAAAAACAAAGCGGCTATTGGGCCGTGCCGGTAGCCAAAGATGTGGTGTTGCCGGTAATAAGTTTTGATAACAGTAGTCTGCAGAAAATTGTTTTTACAGGCGTTACCAAAGAAAAGATGGCCGGCGCCTTTACCGGAAAAATATCTTCCTGGGGACAAATGCTGCAACAGCCATCCAAAGAACGTATAGAGTTATTTAACTTATCCGACAGCTCGGATATATCCTTGTTTTGGGCAGGTTACCTGGGAGTGGACGCCAAAAAACTCAAGGGAACCACGGTCTCTGGCGAAAATGAGATGGCGAACAACGTGGCTGGCAATAAAAATGCGCTGGGGTATTGCAGTATGACCTATGTGTTTGATATTAATACCGGGTTTAAAAAGAGTAACCTTTATGTGTTGCCTATCGACCTGAATGCCAACAACATGGCCGATGACAACGAACTGGTTTTCGATAAGCTTGATGACATAAAAAGTGCCATATCTTCGGGAAAATATCCTTCGCCGCCGTCGCGAAAACTATACCTGGTGTGCAAGACAAAGCCTGCCGACAAGGCCACGGTGACCTTTATCAAATGGATACTGACCGTTGGGCAGAACTACTGCGGACAATATGGTTTTGTAAACATCAGCAAAGAAGAAGCCGCCGGATATCTTAAACAGTTGGAATAACCCGGATTGCGCAAGCGCAACGTAGTGGACTATTGTGATCCGTGCATGAAGTTGCTGGGGGTAATCCCGACATAGAAAAATTATGTGTTAGCGTGTCTTATTATTCTTATTAATCAGATTTATAATCACTTTTATGATCGTTTCCTTTTCTTCAATTCTGCTCACCGCAATCATTAATGTCAGAGCTACTAGGGCATTGTCTGCAATTCTTTTTTTGCCCTCAAAGTCGTAAAGTAAACCATTCCTTTCTAGAAAATATAAAAATAGCATTGCTGCAATCCTTTTATTTCCATCAACGAATGAATGATTCTTTGTAATGAAGTAAAGCAGATTTGAGGCTTTCTCCTCAATGCTCGGATACAAGTCAACACCGTCATAGGTTTGGTAAATGGTTGAAATAGAGCTCTTAAAAGACTCATCTTTTTCCTTGCCAAATAGTTCGCTGTTCCCAAACTTTTTCTTTGCTCTATTAATTTGCTTTATTGCTTCATCATATGTAAGTTGATATGTTTCTTTTCCTGATGTTCCTTCAATTTTTAGTTTTTGATAATCATATTGGTCCAATATTTCTAAAGCGTAAGCATAATCAGTTATTACTCTTAATAATCCACCGCTTTCTTCATCGGAAAGTACTTTATAATCAATTACTTTTCCTAATATTTTAACGGATTCCTGAAGTTCTTTGAGTTGTTCATTCTGTTTTTTCAAGAGTTTCTCATTAATGGAATACCCTTTGATTAAGTACTCTTTCAAGATTTTACTAGCCCAAATTCTAAATTCTGTCCCACGAAATGAATTCACTCGATAACCAACAGCGATAATCATATCGAGATTGTAGTACTTTATGTTACGCTTTATCTCTCTATTGCCTTCTTTTTGAACTTGTGCAATTTTTGCACAAGTTGAATTTTCGTCTAACTCTTTTGATTTATAAATATTTATTATGTGTCTATTTATGGATGTTCTGTTCGTTTCAAAAAGGGATTCAAGTTGATTCTGATTTAACCAAACAGTTTCGTTTTCAAGTTTTACTTGAATTTCAGTCTTTCCGTCTTTAGTTTTAAATATCTGAATTTCCGAATTATTCATCCTGTTTTTTTTAGTAAGGGTAACGATTTTTCTTGCATCCTAATGTTTGCTAACGAGCCGGTGTGGCAGTCGGTAACAATATAAATGAATATTCCTACCGCCAAACCGCACAGGAAATAAACGAATCGCACTGAGCAATTTATTTTTCATTTTTTCTTTGTGGGTTCGTTAACGAAAATATTGAATTCATCAATATCTTATTTCAAATTTGGTCAATAATCTGCCTTATAGTATGTCCTATTACCAGCATTGCAATCTAAAGAACCGTGTAATCCATCTAATACCATTTTCCAGGTAGCTATTTTAGCATTGCCGTTAACATGATTGATTACAGATTTTCGTTCAACATTAGTATCAATGGGATGTGGATATTCAACAATTGTAAAGTGCTTTATGCCGCCAATGGTTAATTTATTGTCATCTGCTCTTGCTATACCACCACTATGATATTCATGGTTATTACTATAATCCACCATATAAAAATATGCACTGCTTTTTTTTATTAATATTGAGATAAATATAGCCGTATTCACGATATGATCCTCCATACCAATATCCAATAAATTCAGGTCTGTCATTTTCAACTTGTTTTTCGCAAGATGAAAGTCCTGCAAGAAGCAAACTTATGATTATTAAAGTTTTTTTCATGATTTTCTTCTTGGGGTAACCCACCAATAGCTTTATAAATATTTCAAAAGTACAAATTTATTTTATATAAGCCAATAAGTAGGTGTTTTTTTTAGAGGTGTGTTGACCGGAACGGAGTATAGCTTATGAGCGATAGTGGGCAATTAGGAGGGTTGCGTATGGTTATATACAAACCACGAGTTCAAGCGACCCCTCCGCGAGCGTCGGGGAATTTTTTCATACTTTTTTCTTTCAAAAATAACTATTTTTCAGTATGTATAACTTAAAAATTAATATTATGAAAAAAATTGCATGCCGATTCGGCAGAAGCCCTGATACTTCTGCAAAAGACCATGCTTGCCGGAAATTACTCCCCGCGCAGCATCACCACCTACTTACGCGAAGTGCGCTATATCTGCACTTATTACCCTGATTTGTCGCCACGGGAATGGACAGACCGCCATATCATTGACTATATGGTTTACCTGAAAACGGTTC
>JAGNBV010000067.1 GCA_018004645.1 Bacteroidales bacterium | reverse complement strand
CCAGGAAGAGAATTTTAACAAGTGTTTTCATGATTTAACCTCCGAATTTTATAGTGTTATTTTACTTTTTTAATTAGTTTTGCTTCGTTTTTTTATTAAACACAAATTTTATACCACTTTTAACTATGGCTAAAGATTTTGTCACAAAAGAAGAAAATTATTCGCAATGGTACAATGATTTGGTAATTAAGGCCGATCTTGCCGAGAATTCTGCCGTGCGTGGGTGTATGATTATCAAACCTTATGGATATGCCATCTGGGAAAAGGTTCAGGCTGCGTTGGATCATATGTTTAAAGAAACCGGTCATTACAACATGTATTTTCCAATATTCATTCCAAAATCTTTTTTCAGCAAAGAGGCAAGTCATGTGGAGGGTTTTGCCAAAGAATGCGCTGTGGTAACGCATTACCGTTTAAAAAACGCGGCTGACGGCAAAGGCATTGTGGTTGACGAAGACGCCAGGCTGGAAGAAGAGCTTATTGTAAGGCCTACCTCCGAAACTATTATTTGGGATGCCTACCGCAACTGGATAAAATCGTACCGCGATCTGCCAATATTGGCTAACCAGTGGGCTAATGTGGTGCGTTGGGAAATGCGTACCCGTTTGTTTTTGCGGACTACGGAATTTTTGTGGCAGGAAGGTCATACCGCCCATGCCACGGAGCAGGAAGCGATGAAAGAAGCAGAACAGATGCTTGATGTGTATGCAAATTTTGCCGAAAATTATATGGCTATGCCGGTAATTAAGGGTATAAAATCAGCAAATGAACGCTTTGCCGGGGCGCTGGAAACTTTTTGTGTAGAAGCGCTGATGCACGATGGCAAAGCATTGCAGGCCGGCACCTCCCACTTTCTGGGACAGAATTTTGCCAAAGCATTTGATGTGAAGTTTTTAAATAGAGAAAACAAACTGGAATATGTATGGGCCACTTCGTGGGGCGTTTCTACCCGCCTGATGGGGGCACTGGTTATGACTCATTCGGATAATAACGGGCTGGTGCTGCCTCCCAAACTGGCGCCAATACAGGTAGCTATCGTACCAATTTTTAAAACACCCGAACAGCTTTCGCAAATAAGCGAAAGAGCCCTGGGCATAAAAAAAGCCCTCGAAAAAAGAGGTATTTCGGTAAAATTCGACGACAGGGACACCCTGACCCCAGGCTGGAAATTCGCAGAATACGAATTCAAAGGGGTGCCGGTGCGTATTGCCATTGGCCCCAGAGATATGGAAAACGGCACCGTGGAAGTGGCTCGCCGCGACACGTTGGAAAAATCGGTGTTTCAACTTACCGACATTGACAGCAAGATAGCCAACCTCCTGGAACAAATCCAAAAGAACCTGTTTCAAAAAGCCCAAACCTATACTGATGACAACACTTATCACGCAAACACCTGGGAAGAATTTAACGATATTCTGGAAACCAAAGGCGGCTTTATTTACGCACATTGGGACGGCACGCCGGAAACAGAGCAAAAAATAAAAGAAGAAACCAAGGCCACCATACGGTGTATCCCTCTTAATAACCCGTTGGAAGAAGGTAAATGCGTGTATTCGGGCAAACCCTCACAACAAAGAGTAATTTTTGCCAGGGCATACTGATGTTTTTAAGTTTTTTTAATTACATTTGCTTTATTAATTTATAATAAATAAAAAACATGGCAGGAGTAAACAAAGTTATACTTATAGGAAATCTCGGGAAAGACCCCGAAATCAGGCAACTGGAAAACGGGACCAAAGTGGCAAGTTTTTCGATAGCCACCACCGAATCATATAAAAATAAAGATGGCAATAAGGTTGAACATACCGAATGGCACAACATAGTGCTTTGGCGCGGCTTAGCCGAAATTGCAGAGAAATACCTCAGAAAAGGCAATACCATTTATCTGGAGGGAAAAATCCGGTCGCGGTCATGGGATGACAAGGAAGGCAACAAAAGATACACTTCTGAAATTATCGGCGACAACATGACCATGATAGGTGGCCGCAAAGACGCTGACGGCGCGGTTCCCCAAGGCCCCGGTGACAAAGCTCCCGAACAGCCGGATATTGTGCCCGGTGGGGAAGGCGACGATTTGCCCTTTTAATTAAATTTATATCTGAAAATCCGCTATGGATTTGCCCTTACTATATGTTGTGGTGCTTGGAACCTTTTTTAAGCCCGTTACGGCAGGAATAATTATTGGCTTTATTTTTCTTGTGGTATTACTGGCGTGTACCGCACTGGTTTCGGGATCGGAGATGGCTTTTTTCTCGCTCGATGCCAAACAACTTGATGAGCTAAAAAGCAAGAAAAAAAACCACAGTCACCTAATCATCCAACTTTTGAAACAGCCTCAGAAATTGTTGGCAACTATACTGATTACCAACAATTTTTTCAATGTATCCATTGTTATCCTGTCAACCTATCTTACCATCAACCTCTTCGATCTGACGGGACATTACGTATTAAGCTTCCTTATTGAATTTGTAGTATTAACAGCTCTGATACTACTTTTTGGCGAGATGTTGCCAAAGATTTATGCCAGCCAAAATCCTTTGAAATTTGCCAGCATGATGGCCGCTCCGATGAAATTTTTGACAAAGATATTCAGCCCGCTGAGTTTTTTTATGGTAAGGTCAACCGGGGTAATTGAAAGAAGACTTTCCAAAAAGAAACAGGTGGTATCCTTTGAAGACCTTTCGGATGCTATTGAGTTGACCTCTGACGAAATTACCCAGCAACAGGAGCGCAAGATACTGAAAGGGATAGTGAAATTTGCCGACATTGAAGTATCGCAGGTTATGAAACCCCGAATTGATGTGGTTGCCGCCGAATACAACATCAATTTTCATCAGTTAATTCATTTTATACAAAACGCCGGGTTTTCACGAATTCCTGTGTATAAAAAAACCTTCGACCACATAGCCGGCATTTTATACATCAAAGACTTGCTGCAATATATCGGCAGGGAGGCTGCCTTTAACTGGCAGACACTTATCCGCCCGCCATTTTATGTGCCGGAAAACAAAAAAATAAACGACCTGCTCAGCGAGTTTAAAGAAAAGAAAATCCACATGGCGGTGGTGGTGGACGAATATGGCGGCACCTCGGGGATAGTAACCATGGAAGACGTGATTGAAGAAATTGTAGGTGAAATCAGTGATGAATACGATACAGAATCCGAAGACATTGATTTCACCAAAATTGATGACTATACTTATATTTTCGACGCAAAAACTTCGCTGAACGATTTGGCAAAAAAGATAAACTTCAGCGACGAGTTTTTCAGCGACATCAAAGGGGAATCGGAATCCATTGCCGGACTTATATTGGAAATGACAGGCAAAATTCCTCAAAAAAACGAAACAATAAACATTAAAGACCTGTCGTTCACGATTTTGTCATCAGACATCAGGCGTATTAAAAAAGTTAAAGTTATCATTACACCACCGTATGAAGAAAGCCAGGAAGAATAAACCGCTGTTGGCAATAGTATTGCTTTTTGCCCTGATGTTTTTGTATGCATGCAACAACGACGATTATGTTCCCAAACCCAGGGGTTATTTCAGAATTGCACTGCCCGAAAAAAAATACAAACTGTTTGACACGATATATCCTTATAGTTTTGAATATCCCGATTATTCTCTTGTAAGACCCGATATGGACAAACGTGCTGAACCCTATTGGATGAACCTGGAATTTCCCTCTTTCAAAGGCACTTTACACATCAGCTATAAAAAAGTAACCAGCGACAGTATTTTGTACCAGTATTTTGAAGATGCCCGTACTTTTGCCAATAAGCATATTGCCAAGGCCGAAGATATAGAACCCAAAATAATCCGCGACGATCAGCACCAGGTGTATGGCATGATATACGATATCAGCGGATCCGGCGTTGCCTCCACTTATCAGTTTTGTGTTACGGACAGCACCACCCATTTTTTGCGTGGGGCATTGTATTTCAATGTGATACCCAATAACGACTCGCTCTCGCCGGTGATTGATTTTATTAAATCCGACATCGATCACCTGATACAAACCCTGCGTTGGACAAAGAAAGATTAACCCAAATAACGCTGATTTATCCCAAATTTCAAGACTTTAAAAAGTAGAATAAAACATCTAACTTTTAGAATGATTGTGTTTTGATTTGTGTGTTCATTTCTTTTGCTTGTCCAAAAGAAATGAACCAAAGAAAAAGACAGCCCAGACAATGCTTCTGCCCGCTCTCAGAAAATATTGAAAATCTAATCAAAGTAGGCCCGACGCTGTGCGTCGGGAAACCCCGCAATCTGCGGGGCCTTTGAAGATTTTCAAATATTTTCTGATTCACGCCTGAGGTGGCCCGCCGTCTGGGCAGGCCCATGCACTTTTTTCTTCGAAAAAATAAAATGTTTTGAAAAATGCGAATATTTCATGAAGCTTTGAATTATTGAAATACTGCTAGTTCTATTAAGTTAGGTGGAATAACGCTGATTCTTTACAGACATTTTCTGACAAATATTTCTCGCAAGCTATTGTTTGTCTTATGTTTGTTTTAAAAACAAGGTAACTTTTTCCAGAAACAATTGCGGCTGATCAGCATGCACCCAATGGCCCGCATTGGGTATTACCTGGATTGAGGCCGAAGGAAAATGCTTGTGTATAAATTTTTGATCCTCTTCGGTGACCAGGTTCGACAAACCGCCTTTAAAAAAGAGGGTGGGTCCTGAATATATTGCATCACCATAGACAGGTGCCATAAGGGATTCGAGGTTATCCGCGAGCACTCTCAGGTTCAGCTTCCACTCATAGCCGCACCTGCCTTTTTTGCGGATATTTTTTAATACCAATTGCCGGTTTTTGTCATCCGGCAATGAAGATATCAATGCTTCATTGATTTCATTAAAGGACTTTATGCCTTTCAGGTCGAGGCCGGACATAATCCGGAACAGGCGCGCGATGCTTTTGTTGCCGAAATACCTGCGGGGCGCAATATCTTCCACTATCAGCCGCCTTACCATTTGCGGTTTTTGCAAGGCGACAGCCATGGCGATACGCCCACCCAACGAGTGTCCTATAAACACGGCTGAGTTAATTTTAAGTTTTTGGCACAAGGCATAGATATCCTCCGTGAGCACATTCAAATTAAAATCATTATGGTGCGGTGAGTTTCCGTGATTGCGCAGATCGGGCATCACCATGCGGTAATTTCCGGCCATGCCCCTGGCCACCGGTATCCAGTTGTCGGACATCCCCATCAGCCCGTGAATCATTATCACCGGTTCACCGTTGCCTGATTCGCGGTAAAAAAGATCCATACGTTACAACAACTCTCCCGCCAGGTTGGCTAATTCGGAACGTTCGCCCTTTTCGAGCTGCACATGGGCATAGATAGGATGGTGTTTTATCTTATCAATCAGCACCGACAGTCCATTACTCTCGGAGTCAAGGTAAGGGGTATCAATTTGAAATACGTCGCCGGTAAAGATTATTTTGGTGTTCTCCCCCGCCCTGGTAATAATGGTTTTTACCTCGTGAGGCGTCAGGTTCTGGGCTTCGTCCACAATGAAAAAAATATTCGACAGGCTCCTTCCTCTTATGTATGCCAGAGGAGTAATAACGAGCTTATCTTTTTCAAGGGCTTCTGTGATATTTTTAAATTCCTTATCGCGTTCATCGTATTGATGTTTGATCATTTTGAGATTATCAAACAACGGCTCCATATATGGGTTAAGTTTTGAGTTGATATCGCCGGGCAGGTATCCTATATCTTTGTTGCTCAGCGGTACCACGGGCCGGGCCAGGTATATCTGTTTGAATTCCCTTTTTTGTTCCAGGGCTCCTGCCAGCGCCAGTAATGTTTTGCCTGTACCGGCCACACCCTGCAAGGTGACCAATTTTACGGCGGGATTCATAATGGCGTGCATGGCGAACACCTGTTCGGCGTTGCGTGGTGTTATCCTGAAAGCCTGTCTTTTTTCCACACGTTCTATCAATCCGTTAACGGGATTGAAAAAGGCAAGTACTGAACTCTTGGTATTTTTAAGAATAAAATAATGATTAGGAACAGGTTTTTTTATTCCGATATCTTCGGGAAGGCAATAGCCTGTTTCATATATTTTGTCGATGACGGTTCCCGGAAGGTCGTTTATGAGTGTTTTACCGGTATAGAGCGTATCAATGTCTTTAATCTTTCCAGTTTCAAAATCCTCGGCGTGAATATTCAGCGCTTTTGCCTTCAGCCGCAAGTTGATATCCTTGGTAACCAGCACCACTCTTTTTTCGGGATAGCGCTTCATCATGGAAAGAGCCGCATTGAGAATGCGGTGGTCGGGTTTGTCCTCGCCAAAAACCTTACAGGCATCAAGGTCGATTTTGCCATTATATACCACCATGAACTTTCCGAATTTGGGGCCGTCGATGGGTATCCATTCCTGCAACGAAATATCATCGGAAAGTGTATCGATGATCCGGATAAATTCACGCGCTTCAAAATTCTTAATTTCGTTTCCTTTTTTGAAGTTGTCCAATTCTTCGAGAACGGTAATGGGAATTGCGATGTCGTTGTCCTCAAAACTTCTGATGGCATTGTGATTATAGAGTATCACAGAGGTGTCGAGTACAAAGATTTTTTTTTCTTTTACTGTGTGTTTTTTGGGCATAGTTTTTTCCTCGTTTTTTAACGTTGGATAAAAATAAACGGATTACGATAAAAAAAAACTTTATTGAGCCGTGAGTTACTCACAAGGGAAGGTTAATAAAAGATTTGTCCAGACGAAGGAATTGCTTTATTCCTCTTTATTAGCCGGCTTTTCGGCATCCTTGCGCAGGTCCACCAGCCAACGGCCTTTTTGCCGCAACAAATACACCCGCTGTATATCGCCAGAATATGTCTTGAAGTTACATACGGCCTCTTTGCCGGAGGTCTCGCAATAAAGAAACTGTGATTTGTTGTCTTTCAGGATTATTTTATCTCCACCTCCCAGTTTTGACAATGATTCCACCAGACTAACCTTTTTCACCGTTTGCTCTGTACCCAGCTCTTTGGCTTTTTCGTACTCGTAGTTGTTGAGGTAACCAAAAAAAAGGTCGCAGGTTTTTTCGGGAGAGAGTTTTTGATTTTGGCTTGTTTTACAGGCAAAAACAATAATTGCAAAACTGATGAAAATACTAATGCGGAGTACTGTTCTCATTTAGTTATTTTTGAATTTTCAGGAAATCTTTGCCTCCTGATTTTCCGGAGGTTTCTTTTTTCATTTCGACCAGCCATTTTCCGTCGGTTTTCAGCAGCAGGAGTTCGCTTTTCGCGTCGTTGACAAAATAGTTGCATATTGCGCTATCGCCTCTTATTTCGCTATCGAGCATCTGCACTTTTGAATTAACGGGCAACGTTTTTTCGCCGCTAATTGTAACCAGTTGATCCATCAGGTCGATGATTTGCCGGGTATGAGTGGTTCCGTATTTTCTTGCTTTTTCGTAGTCGCCTTTATACAAACAGTCTAAAAACTTTTTTGCAACTTTTTCCGGCTTTTTCGAATAAGACACATCAAAAACAGCACAGGAGTACATCAAGACTCCAAGCAGGAACAGGATTATGGTACAAGTGGCGGCTGGGCGCATGGTCGGGGTGTTTTTTATTACGGTTTAAAATTAGTACTTTTTTGCCAGTGCCGGGGTAAATGGTTTGTTTTTTTCAGAAGAAGATTATTAATGAGTTTGTCAAAATTGTTTGTAAAACAACATTTTTTGAGGGTATTTGTTTTATTGCATGCGTTCCAAAAGCGCGTGTTCTGAATGGTGGTCATAATAGCCAACTAAAAACAACTTATAGGAATTTGCCCTAAATATGCTTCGGGCAAGCCACTAAGAGTTTTTTGCCCGGGAGCAAGAGATTTTTTTGTAACTTAGCCGTCTTGTTTTCAACCGACCATGATACGCAAAGAAACAATACAGAATATCCTTGATGCTGCCAGAATTGACGAGGTGGTCGGGGAATTTGTATCGCTGAAAAAACGCGGGGTCAACCTGATTGGATTGTGTCCGTTTCATAACGAAAAAACGCCATCCTTTACGGTATCGCCGGCGAAAGGGTTTTATCATTGTTTTGGCTGTGGCAAAGGCGGCGGGCCTGTAGATTTTATCATGGAGCACGAGCACATGAGTTATCCCGATGCCTTGCGGTACCTGGCCGGCAAATACAATATCGAGATTACCGATGAAGTGCAAACCGAGGAAGAAAAGGCCATGCAATCAGAACTGGAGGCCTTGTATAACCTGCTAACGTTTGCGCAAAAGCATTTTACAAATAATCTGCACGAAACCGAAGACGGTCGCGCTATCGGGCTGACCTATTTTAACGAACGTGGTTTCGGGCCTACGGTAATAAAAAAATTCCAGCTTGGCTATTCGCCGGCGGCCTGGGATAATTTTACCAAAACGGCGTTGGAAAACGGCTATAAAAAAGAATACCTGCTAAAAACAGGCCTTTCGATACAACGGGAAGACGGCAGCCTATACGACCGTTTCCGCGACCGCGTTATTTTTCCTTTTCACAATCTGAGCGGAAGAATCATAGGGTTTACCAGCAGGATACTCACTTCGGACAAAAACAAACCCAAGTATGTAAATTCGCCGGAATCGGAAATTTACAACAAGAGCAAAAGCCTCTATGGTATTTTTCTGGCCAAGGCGGCCATTAGTGCCAATGAGAACTGCTACCTGGTGGAGGGCAACACCGATGTGATATCGTTATACCAGGCGGGCATCGAAAATGTGGTAGCTTCGTCGGGTACTGCGCTGACCACCGAGCAGATCAGGATGATACGGAAATTCACCAACAACATCACCATTTTATACGATGGCGATGCTGCCGGATTGAAAGCTTCGCTGCGCGGTGTAGATATGATACTGGAAGAAGGCCTGAACGTAAAAGTGGTAATCTTTCCCGAAAACGAAGATCCGGATTCCTATGCACGCAAACACGACGCCATCGAAATAAAAAGATTTGTTCAGGATAATGCCACCGATTTCATAATTTTTAAGACCAAGCTGCTGCTTGCTGAAACGAAGAACGACCCTATCAAAAAAGCAGAACTCATCAAAGAAATCGTCAGGACCATCTCGCTGATTCCGGAGCCCATACACCGCAATATTTTTATCAAAGAATGCGGCGAAGTTATGAAAATCCAGGAGCAGACGCTCATCAACGAGCTTAATAAACTGCTCCGGCGGAAGCTCAAGAAAGATGTTTCGCAGACAGGAGAAAAAGCAGAAGATGACAACGCGTTTCCCGAACCTTTGATTTATGAGGCCGAAAAACAAATTATCGAAGAGCCGTTTGATCTAAAGTCGTTTGAAAAATACCTGCTGTGGATATTATTAAACTATGGCACCATAGAGCTGCTGATAGAAAAAGAAATACCCGAAAGCCCGGAGCACACTGAAACAGTGCCTGTGAGCACCGCTTCCTACATTGCCGATATACTTTCGGTAGATGATTTTAAATTCAGCACGGCCATTCACCAGCAGATCTATGACGAATACCAGGAGTACCTTGCCAAAACGCCGGAAGACGCCAGCATACAATTTTTCATCCAGCATGCCTCGGAGAACATTTCAAAAACGATTATCGAGATATTAAGTCAAAAGTATGAACTCAGCAAGTACTGGCGCGATAAATATAAAATTTACACACCCAGGCATGAAGACAACGACCGGACTATCCTCATCAATGACATTTCGAACACCATCAACACTATCAATCTGAAGATTATAGGACGGGAGATGATGGAGATACACGAGCAAATCAAGGTGCTGCAACGGGAAGACCCCAACAGCGAAGAAATCATGCTGCTGCTGGCAAAATTCAGCAAGAAACAGCACATTATGGCGAAAATAAGTTCGCGATTAGGTATCGTAATCAATAAATTATTCTAAACAACGACTATCCGGGGGAAAATCATACTATGTGCGGCATTGCAGGTTTTTATTCGGCGGATAAATTTTTTTCATACGACCATCTGACGGCCATGACAGACGTCCTGGCTCACCGCGGGCCCGATGCCTCAGGATATTTTCATGAAGAAAATGCAGGTCTTGGACACCGGCGGCTGAGCATCATCGACCTGTCGGAAGCTGCCAACCTGCCGATGTTCTCGCAGGATAACAACTTTGTGATTGTGTTCAATGGGGAGATATACAACTTCCAGGAAATAAAAAAAGAACTGCTGGCAGAAAAATCAATAGCCTTCAGAACCGTTTCGGACACCGAGGTGGTGCTGGAAGCCTTTATACACTGGGGTGTGGATTTTGTGCAGAAGCTCAACGGCATGTTTGCCATTGCCATTTATGATAAAGCCAGGAAAACCTTGTACCTCTTCCGCGACAGAATTGGGATAAAACCTATCTATTATTTTTGGGACGGTAAAAACTTTGCTTTTGCCTCGGAACTGAAATCGTTGACAAAAGTAGATGTCATCAGAAAAAATCTGCTACTGAACTACACGGCCGTAAATGAATTTTTGCATCTGGGCTATATTCCCGAACCGCATTCCATCTATGATAAAATTAACAAGTTTCCTGCCGGCAGCTATGCTGTGCTCAACAATACCAATCTGACATTTACCAATTACTGGGACATCACATCAAAAATCAGAAAAGAAAGCAACATTAGCGAAGAAGAAGCCAGGATAAGATTAAAAGAACTGCTGGTAAGTTCGGTAAAATACCGCATGATCTGTGATGTGCCTTTCGGTACGTTTTTAAGCGGCGGTGTGGACTCCAGCCTGATCACAGCCATTGCCCAAAGTTTGAGCCACGAGCCTGTGAATACCTTTAGTATCGGTTTCAAAGAATCGAAATACAACGAAAGCAACTATGCGAAAGCCGTTTCGGAATTTTTAGGCACCCGGCATCATGAGTTTGTGGTTACCGAACAAGACGCTATGGCTCTGATACCGGAGCTTACGGACATCTACGACGAGCCTTATGCTGATTCGTCGGCCATCCCCACCATGATAGTTTCGGCGCTGGCCCGCAAACATGTTACCATGACCTTATCGGGAGATGGCGGTGACGAACTTTTTTTGGGATACGGCACCTACAAATGGGCCAACAGGCTGAATAACCCACTGCTGAAGGCCTTTCACAAGCCTGTTCATTCCTGTTTCTCGAAGCTCGGAAACCGCTTTCAGCGCGTAGGATACCTGTTTGACTATACCGGTTTCGACAAGATAAAAAGCCATATTTTCTCGCAGGAAAACTTACTTTTTGCGACCCGGGAGGTATCCGCGTTATTACATCCTGATTTACGGCGGGAGATAATACTAAAAGATGATTTCAGTCACCTTCCCCTGACGCCGGCGGAGGCGCAGTCGCTTTTTGACCTGCATTATTACCTGAAAGACGACCTGCTGGTAAAGGTTGACCGTGCTTCGATGAACTATTCGCTTGAAACCCGTGTACCCATACTGGATTACCGTATTGTTGAATTTGCCTATAACCTTCCGGAACATCTAAAATTAAAAGGGAACATCCAAAAACACCTGCTGAAAGAAGTGTTGTACGAATATATTCCTGCCCATTTCTTCGACAGGCCGAAATGGGGCTTTGCCCTGCCCTTAAGAAAATGGCTGCAAAGCGATCTCAAATACCTTATTGAAGAGAACCTTTCGGAAGAAAACATACGCCGGTACAATTTAATAGATTACAAACAGGTGGCACAACTTAAGTATTGTTTTTTTGAAAAAGGCCAGGATTATTTAAACACCAGGCTATGGCAGCTTATCGTGCTGCAGAGTTTTTTAGACAAAAAGACTTTTTAAAGGGCCATAATCCGGCATGCGGCAGCTGCAAATAGAATTAAAAACGTTAATCTTCTGATGCAGAATAAATGTTTTTTGTATTTCTTTTTTTATTGATATTTAACTCATACGTGAGAAAGGATACGTTGTTCCTAATCCAAACACTAGTCAGGAACTATTTGTATCATTTATTAATATCACTCTGTATTATTTTTTAATACAACATCGTTGCGGGATTGATATTAATGCCACTCGTGGTATTATTGCATATTACAGATAATCTGCATTTTAACTTGATTTTGTTGCTACCTTTTTATGCCTGAATTTTTTCGGAACACCATTTGTTTTCCTATTTGTAAAACCAAATAAAATTAAAAAAGAACCTTTAAAAATTAATTGCCATGAAAACAAAAAATGCAATTCTAACATCAATTTTCGCATTTGCGATTTTGATGTGGGCGGTTACAGCAAGTTTTGCTCAGCCCATGCTCTCCGAAAAAAACCCGGTATTAAAACCCATGAGTAAAAACATGGTAACTTGTCCTGACTCCATTTGTTGTGCATTATCCGGTCCCGGTAAGGTAGTGACAAATTTGGATTATGCCTTAAGAACTACGATTACGTATCCTGACTTTGCCGAAGAAAACCAACTTTGGGGCTTTGTTGTGTTGGCCTTCAGGATCGATGATTGTGGCAAAATTGACATTATGGATCTCAACTCCAGTTCTGTTGATTTTCAAATTTATGTTGAAGAAAAGCTGAAAGGAATTCTGGTTAAAGACCCATGCCTTTATAAAGGAAAGACCTATTATTACCGGTTTGACTTTATGCCGGCTATAGGATAACTATAGCACAGGGACTTGAAAATTGCTTATTTGAGTCACATTTCCAACCCGCTGGATGCGGGTTTTCTTATGCCCGGTTTGTGTGAATTTGAAAATTCCATAACGTGCGATTGACAAAAACTTTTTTTTGACGGGTCTGTACTCCATAGTTAAATTCTTAATAGTAAAAGCCGGCAGGCAGGGCACCTATAGCGATGAAAACCTGTATCCCTCCCAGACTAAAATAAAACCATTTGGTGTATTTTTTGTTGTCGTTCATTTTTTAAAATTAGTGTACTAAAACGGCCTATGACGTTGGTTGTCATTTATTCAATACTTTTCTTAAGATATTCCAGTAACTTCTGCCATACGAAACCAAGATTTCTTCACCGGCTTTGATATTGCGTGAGGCAACAATAAATGCCTCCCTTTTGATCAGCTGATATTTGGCGTTGTTGCGCAAACCTTTGATGCGGCTCAATCCCGCGGCATCATTGGCATAGCGTCCCATGGCCCACAGGGTGTACTGGGCATCGATAATTCTGTTTTTGCTAAGGGTTAAATAGTATCCGCCGTACCCGTCCTGGTTTTGATTGCGGCGTTCGCATTCTTTCAGGGAAATTTTATCGCCGTCGTATTTCACGATAACATCGCCTTTTTTGAAATCTTTGGTTGCCCACAGCCCAAGTCCCGAGCCGGGTATCTGTGATGGTTTAATGCTGATCATTTTTTTCGTTTATGAACCTGATATTTCTTTGTAGTGATTGAAAGCCAATTCGCTGTATAGCCGAGCCCTCTGTAATGTTCAAAAAATCTTCCTCTGTTAATGTTTCCCAATCTGCCGCAGTCATTTTTTTTAGCGGGACGGAAAGCTGAAATTCGCGGATTTCGGTTGGCTTCAGGTGGTGGTTCCACGGACAGGCTTCCTGGCAGCAATCGCAGCCATAGATAAAACCGCTGAAACTTTCCCTGAGGCTTTCCGGCAAAGGATTTTTTTGTTCCATCGTCAGGTGTGAGATGCATTTGCGAACATCGAGTTGGTGCGGGGCCAGCAGGGCGCCGGTGGGACAGGCCTCCAGACACAGGGTGCAGGATCCGCATTTTTCTTCAACGGGTGTATCGTAGTGTAATTCAACATCGGTAATTATTATACCAATAAAATGCAAAGTGCCTGTTTTTTCGCTGACGAGAAGGCTGTTTTTACCTATCCATCCCAGTCCCGCCCGCTGCGCCCATGCTTTTTCTAATATTGGAGCGGTATCCACACAAACCCGGGTATTTTGGCTTTGGTATTGTTGCTTGATGAAGGCTGCCACACCCGCCAGTTTATCGTTTATCACCTTATGGTAATCTTTTCCATAAGCATAGCGCGAAATCCTGTAAGGCAGGTGTTGCGTGAGCTTTTCGTCCGTATAATAATTATAAAGCACGGCGATAACGGTTTTTGCACCGGGGACGAGCAGCGCCGGATTGGCCCGCACTTCGGGATTTCTTTCCAGATAAGTCTTTCCGGCGTGCATGCCTTGGGCTGTCCACTGTACTAAAAAATCATATTCCCGCTGAAGTGTTCCCGCCCTGGCAAATCCACATTCAGCTGCGCCTGTATCGAAAATTTTTTTCTTTATCTCAAGTGAAAGTTCCCGGGTGTCCATAGGGGGGCTATTCGAAAAGAGTGTTTTGCCGTGCCGGGTTGATACGTCCCAGGTGGGTGTATGCTTTTTCGGTAGCTTCGCGTCCCCGCGGTGTCCGCATCAGGTAGCCTTCCATAATCAGAAACGGCTCATAAACCTCCTCGATGGTTCCGGCGTCTTCGCTGACCGCAGTGGCAATAGTAGTAAGGCCTACGGGCCCTCCTTTGAATTTATCGATGATGGTTGTCAGGATTTTGATATCCATTTCGTCGAGGCCGTTTTTGTCCACATTCAGCGCTGTCAGCGCAATGTTGGTAATATTCAGGTCGATGGTTCCCGAGCCTTTGATCTGGGCAAAGTCGCGGATGCGGCGTAACAGCAGGTTGGCGATACGGGGGGTGCCCCGGCTTCGGCGGGCAATTTCAAAGGCAGCATTTTTTTCGATAGCCACGTTAAGAATGCGCGCAGATCGTTCAATAATGGTTTGCAAAATTTCGGCATCATAATACGAGAGACGTGTGTTTATTCCGAAGCGTGAACGCAACGGTGCCGTGAGCAGGCCCGAACGGGTGGTAGCGCCGATAAGGGTAAAGGGATTGAGGGTGATTTGTACGCTGCGTGCATTGGGGCCGCTTTCTATCATGATGTCAATCTTGTAATCTTCCATGGCGGAATACAGGTACTCTTCAATGATAGGCGACAGGCGGTGAATTTCGTCGATAAACAGCACGTCGTTGGGTTCGAGGTTGGTCAGCAGGCCGGCCAGGTCGCCGGGTTTGTCGAGCACAGGCCCTGAAGTAACTTTAATGCCTACCCCGAGTTCGTTAGCAATGATATAGCTGAGTGTGGTTTTGCCCAGTCCCGGAGGGCCATGCAACAGCACATGGTCGAGCGATTCGCCGCGCAGTTTGGCTGCTTCCACGAAAATTTTAAGATTTTCCACCACCTGTCCCTGACCGGAAAAAGCGCTGAAAGAATTTGGACGCAGGAATTTTTCAAATTCTATTTCGTTTGAAGTCAGATTGTCTTTGGTGGGATCCAGTAAGCCTTTAGCCATCGCATAACCTTTTATAGGTGCAAAGTTACCAAAAATCCCGCACAAAAAACCCAGGCATCTGTTTATTGGATAAATCTTTTTTAAGATGCCGGAGAAGTAGTTTTATTTTATTATTTGGCTGATGAGTAAAACTTCCTGCCAATTAGATGATGATTTCCCGGCCGCATGACCGACGCATCACATTTGGGCAGGAAGCGGCGCGAAATAAAGATTCATTATTTTATTTTACATCACCATAAAGGGAATAACCCGTTTATTTTCCAAAGGCCATTTTCGTTGTTTTTATGGTTCCTGAAATTTATTTTTAAAAAAGACATTTTGATTAATCACAATTATACACTACGACATATTTTGACGCACTCATGATGTTTCTTTGCAAGAAAAAAGTTATGAATACATTGTATTTTATTAATCGGTTTCCAGACGAGAATGCTTGCAGAGTG
>JAGNBV010000195.1 GCA_018004645.1 Bacteroidales bacterium | reverse complement strand
GCTTTCCTGCCACTGCTCAACCATGCCGAACATCACGGCTTTCTTCTCTTGTTTGGTCATGATTTTTTTGACCGCAAGTTGCGTATCTTTGCTCAGGCGGGCAAGATGTAGTTTGCCGGAGGGTTACCCTTTGCTTAATCTAAAATTAAGTAATAGGAGCGTGCGAACCTGCTGAATGGCTATGCCGGTTTTAGAGGGGTTTATCCTGTCCGCTGTACAGCAGTCAGGACGGACCAACTTAGAAAACGTTCCCGGAAATTATTATTTGTCGGGCATGGTGACAGTCCCAAAAGTCCATTGTGTGCCTTAGTGCAATCATTTGTGCGCCTTAGTGGTAAATACAAATAAATGAAACGCAAAGAAACACCGACCCCGTCTGACCGGACGGGCAAGTACTCACAAAGTTTCATCAGGGTATAGTACATACAAAAAATCAACTTTTGAGAAAGTCTTAACGTTTTTTGTCGTTCATACTTTACATTGCTTTGACTAAAATCATATAATCAGAATATTATCGCGATAATATCCTAATGCTACGCAATAGAAAATACTTAAAACGTAATCAGGGCACAACAAACTATGATGCTTAAATATGGGATTCAAATATTCTTGTACACTTCCGGCAGGGCTTATATTTCAAAATGTGGTTAGTTTTTCCGGAAGAAAAAATATTTGAAGGCATTAGCTTATGAATATACATGAACGCTACCCCTGGCAGAGGGAAGATAGTTCAACCCGAACCAACAGATAAGCAACACAAAAAATGATACCGCCAGAATCCAAAGTGCCAGTTTTATGTTGTTGCTTTTATTAATCCTGAAATGAATATATAATAGATAAATCAGCCAGGTCAGCAGCGCCCAGGTTTCTTTTGGGTCCCATGTCCAGTAGCTTCCCCAGGCAACTTTGGCCCATAAGGCTCCAAACAGCATCCCGATGGTAAGAAATGCAAATCCGGTATAGACGATGTTATCTGTCAGCCGCATGGTGTCTTCAACTGGTTTCAGTTTATAAGAAAAGTAGAGGCCTTTGATGCCAAAAAAGGATGCGGCAGCCAAAAATGCATAACTAATCATATAAACAATAACGTGAGGAATAAACCATGGGCTTTGAAGGGCTGGCATCAAGGTTTTGTCAAAATTTTCCGGATTGAAATAGTTGATGATGAGAAATACCATGGCCATAATAATGCAGTAGGACAACAGCCATTTGTATTTCCAGCGGTAATATATTATCAGGCTTATCAACGAAAGTAACACGGAGTACCATAGCCTGGTTTCGCCCAAAGTCCTGAAAACAGGCCGTTCCAGGCTAATCCATAAACCGGTGATGAAGATACCCAGCGACAGCGTTCCGGCAAGTACAAGAGTGATGGAAATCTTTTCGGTTGTTTTTCCTGACCCCATCAGCAATACTAATGCCAGCAGCCATAACACGCAACATAGAATAACAAAATATGGAAAATCAGCCCAGGTCATATTGCGGTTTGTTTTTTATAATTCCTGATCTGCCGGTCCACAGCATGAGCAAGGCGCCGGCCAGCAACATAAATATCCCGGTGTAAACCACGGGAAGCCAGGGATCTCTAACCAACCGGATTATGCTTATCTCTGACCATTTGCCCATCTGCTCGTCGTAGCCGCTCTGATAGATAGTCCACCCCTTGAATTTATATGGATTATTCACCGTTAACTGAAAATTCGTCTTCTGATCTCCATCATAAAAAGCCATTACATCCGAAATATATTTCCTGGGCTTGCGTAATGTCATAGCAATAAATTTATTGTCAGATAGTTGTAAATCATCGCGGTAAACAAAAGGACTGCCGGAACTTACCCATCCGTTCACTACGGCTTTGTTCAACCTGTGCACCGCTTTTACGTATGCTGCCGGTGCCCCCGGATTAACAGCAGGCAAATACCCCGTGGAATCTTTTTGGGCATTTTCAATAAAGTCGCTTATCTCAATCTTCCAGTCGCCCATGATTGCTGTGCCACCTTTTTTAACTATGGGGCGGGTAGCTTTGGCATCTGCCGATTTACCGGTTTTGTAATCGAACAAGCCTAACTCAGGAGGATATTCATCTATGCTGAAACTGATGAGCTCTAATCGAAAACCCACGTCATAGGCCTTACCACGCTGATCGTAGGCAACATAAGTTTCTTTGCCTTTTGTAAGCATCATGGTGAATTCCATTGTGTCGGAAGCTCCCAGAGAACCTGCTGCCAATACAATCCATAGTCCCAGATGATTAAAGGTAAAAGCAATATTTTTCAGTGTCAGGGGAAAAGCTCGTTTGACGATGATAAAGCTGAGGACAAATAAGAGGTAAGTGCAACTGATAAAGAAAGGCCAGCTTTGCACTATGTGTGAAATTCCCAACTTGTCAATGAGGTCATTTCCTTTGTTTGGTAACTGAGGGACAATACCCATAAGCAATATCAAGACTGCAAAAACACTAATAGCCGATATGGCCGCGTGCACACTGCATAGCCATTTTTTGACAGGATGTTTTACCAAAAAATGGAAGATGGCAATGTACACGATGAACAGTGATAATAAAAGCAGGTTGGCCGGAAATCCGGGTAAACGAACTCCTTTGCCTCCGGTGGCAAATTCAATAATGAAGCCAATGAAAACAAGACTACACGAAACAAGAAAGCTTTCGGCGTATTTCCATGGAAACTTGCCAAATTTCCTTTCTGAACTGGGGTTGTCAATCATAATAACTGAGGATTATTCCAACCTTTCTTTTTTGTTGCATTTTGTTTGACAAATTTATCAAAAGTAAGGATACCTGACGCACAATTGTTTTATCTGTAAAACAAATTCTGATTTAAAATTTTAAGATTTTTCTCAAAAAGGCATTATTTTTGCCTGCAATGCACAAAAAAATTACTATGAAAACAAAAGCAAGGAAATTAGTCATCACCGTTGTCGCATTTTTTTTCTGTATTTCTGGTTTCGGTGAGCGTGCACATGCACAGTTTTTTACAGGCGGCGATATAAATATTGGCATTTTAGGTGGATTAAACCTGAATGTTGCTCCAATTGCGGGTTACCGTTATAAAAACTTCAGTGTGGGCGTATCACCGATTATCCAGTATCAGGCAACTTCAACAACAGGTATGGCCGGGCAATTTTCATACGGAGGAGCTGTTTTTGTGGAATATTCGGTGTGGAAAGGAATATTTGGCCATGCAGAGTTTCATATTACCAATCACTACTGACCGACTAAAATTTCATTAAAAGGGGCTACCGCCAAAAGGTTTCACCCCAATGTTGTAATTTTGTTTTGCAAATAAAAAAACAACATGGGTAAAGATACAACAAAGAATTTATTCG
>JAGNBV010000066.1 GCA_018004645.1 Bacteroidales bacterium | reverse complement strand
TGGCTTAGGGAAACACTCTCAATTATCCCGGATTACAAGGTCAACCAACTGCACAGACTTCTGCCCGGGCAAAAATAGATCACTACGGCCTTATAAGAAAGATGCACTTTGCCGGTCGCTTACGTTTCTTTTGCAGATTGATTGCACTTTCGATTACTCCGTTCCTGTCATGATGATTGTAAACAATAACAGGAAGCTTAACCATGTTTTCCTTTTTCAGATGGAATGCATCAACAAAACTAATAATGTTACTATTGTTACGAGGTGTGGCAGTTAAATCCAAAATAAATGACGGGTTAAGATTTGCCAGCATTTCAACACTTAAATCACTCACTGCCCCATGTGCTTCATCAACTATTACAACAGGCTTTAGATTGCGAATGATGTTTATTAATGCTGTTTCTTCCGTTCCTTCCAGAATATGGCTCGTATCACTATTTAGTTCTGCGAATGGCGCAAGTTGTCCATTTTGCTGATAAAATTTACGGTCTTCTTTCTTTTTTGAACGTAGCGAATCAAAGCTTAAAATAAAAATACTTAATTGCTCTTTTACAGACGTAGGGTTAAATCCAGCTCCACTTAATAAATCGTCCTTTTTGTAAACTTCCACACGACTATTAAAATGAGTATTGATACACAGGCGGTATGGGTGAACAGGATTTGAAAGATTTTTTATTGTCTGGTCTAAAATTGTAATGGAAGGAACCAACCATACAACAGCTTTTGGAATTTCAGAATCGAAATGATTAAAAATTACATTTAGTGCGTGACTTGCAATAAATGTTTTTCCACCAGCGGTGGGAACTTTTATTGTTACTTGCGGAGCTTTTGCAAGTGTGTTTTTATATGGCTCCATGCCTTTGCCTTCAAGTGGGTTGAATATACCGATTTTATCTTCCCAAAATTTATTGAAGGCAACATCGAACCTATGGTTCTTCTGCTGTTGGATGCAATTCAAATATTCATCCAAATCATTTAATACTGTTTGCTGGTATGGTTTAAGTTCCATTTATTTACTTTTCTTTTCAAGCTTTTTTATTTGCTTATCGAAATCCGATATTATTTTTTGTGTTTTGTTGAAGGTGTCGTATTCTTTTATTGCTTTTTTCTCAGCTTGTAATTTTGATATTTTGCCTTTCCCCTCCAATACTTTGTAATCATTAAATGTTAGAAACTTGTTTACACTTTCGGCAAGTTGCGCCATTGTAAAAGTGTTTTCACGCTCAATTAATCCTTCTATGTAGTCAAAATAACTGGTAATGGTTCTTTCCAAACTTTTAATTTCATTTTCTTGCAAATAATTTTTAGCAATTACAACATCTGATTTTAGCACACGACCATCTGGTGAATTTTTCCAAGTGGTTAATCCCATTTTTTCTTTATTACTATCAGCAGCTTTATAAATTATTTCAGCAGCAGTTTTCCCCGTAATTGCAAAGTGAAATTTATTTTGAACCATTGCGTAAAAACCTTTGGTTATTTCAGAGTTTGGGTCATAATCAATACTGCACTCAGCAAAAATATCTGTTACTTGTTGATAAATTCGTCTTTCACTTGCACGAATAGAGCGAATTCTGAGCAATAACTCTTTGAAATAATCTTTGCCAAATATCGTTTGACCCTGTTTCAATCTATCATCATCAAGCACAAATCCTTTGATAATGTACTCTTTCAATGTATTAGTTGCCCAAATACGGAATTGTGTTGCTTTTGATGAATTTACTCTATAGCCAACCGAAATTATAACATCAAGATTGTAGTATTCTAACTCCCTATTTACGAGCCTTTCGCCTTCTTTTTGAACTGTTCGGAATTTCCGAACAGTTGAAAGTCTGTCCAATTCATTAGTGTCGTATATATTGGTTAAGTGTTCACTAATAGTTGATTTAGCAACACCAAACAATTCAGCCATTGCTTTTTGAGTTAACCAAACAGATTCTTGTTCTAAATAAACATCAATTCTAATATCGCCAGAAGGTGTGGTATAAAGTAAAAACTTGCTTAATTCTTCGTTCATAACTTAAAATCTTGAAATATCTCTTGGTATTTTTTTAAATATAATGTTGTACTTCCGCATTACTTCTTTTGATAATAAACAATTATCAGCATAAATTATGTATTGCTCGGCTTTATAGTTTTTATCAAGGGTAGCCAGAAAATCATAATCTAAAGTCGTAATGCTGTCTTTTTCATAAAAGAAATAATAAGCGGCGCTATTGAATATATTCAGAAAATATTTGTTTGTTGATTTAGCTTTAACCAATGGTTGCTGAGTTTCAGTGTAGAAAACATATTCATTGATTTTCTGAACCTCAATTTTTTCGTTTAACTCATTATCGGAATTAAAAAGCGGTTCGCCCAACTTGTAAAAATCAAAACTACCCCCAGTGCCTTCTATTTCTGAATAACCATTGATAACCCTTTTAACTCTTTCGGCTGTTACAGTTTCCGCATAGTCTTCCATTTCTACTAGAATGAATTTACGGTTACCATCGTCATTTTTATTAAGATTAAGAACTGCATGTGCAGTTGTAGCAGAACCAGCGAATGAATCCAGAATAATATCATCTTCATTTGTTCCAATAGTTAATATTTGGCGTATTAACATTTCAGGTTTTGGAAATTCAAAAACAGATTTTCCAAGAAGTTCCGTTAGTTCTCTAGTCCCTTTGATGGAATGAAAATTCTTATCATTCCACATTGTTTTAGCAGTTTGAGTAAGTTTTCTTTCCTTTTGAAATATTCTTATGTTTTCATCGGAACCAACAAATGCTGTTAAATCTTCTTTCTGTTTAAGTGATTTTTCTTTACCCCATCTCCAAACACTTTCTAATCCATCAATAGTACTAGCCATTACTACTTGCCAATTTTCATGTGGCTCAACGCTTACTTCAAATAACCCATTCTTGTCAGGATTATTAATATTAACATAAAAAGGGTATCTAAGATTTGGACGGTTAGTTGAATTAAATGATTTTACATTACGATTCCTTAAGCCTTTTAAATTAAAACCGCCCTTCTCGTCAAAATAAGAATATTTTGTTCCTTCAACTTCAATATCATTTAGGTTTAATAATGACTGGTTCTTACTAAAAACGACAATATATTCATGAGTTTTTGCAAAAAAACCGTAACGCCTACCTTCTGGTTTTACAATAACAGTTATAGTTGTTACATAGTTTGAACTACCAAAAATATCTGAGCATATGAAACGTAAATTAGTCATTTCATTTTCATCGATTGAAATAAAGATTACTCCATCATTAGACAACAATTTATGGAGTAATTTTAATCGTGGATACATCATACATAGCCATTTGTCATGACGAGTCAAATCCTCTGCTTCTTTGCCAACAACTTCATGTAACCACTTTTTAATTTTGGGGTCGTTTACGTTATCATTGTATACCCAACCTTCGTTTCCTGTGTTGTATGGAGGGTCTATGTAAATACATTTTACTTTGCCTTGATATTCGGGAAGTAATGCTTTTAATGCTTCGAGGTTATCACCGTGTATTATTTTGTTACCACTGTTGGTCGGTTCTGCTTGTTCTGCCTTTTCCGAAAAGCCGTATTTATGCTCCAATACACGGAAGGGCACATCCATGTGGTGATTAACTACTTTATCTTTTCCAATCCAGTTTAGCGTGGGCATTAATCGAGTTTTTTTTTTTAAGTACGTAGCCAAAGGTAAATAATTATTGAAAGAATCTTTGCAGTTTTAATATATAATTTCTCTTTTCCAAAGATTAATTTTTTTAAAAACCCAGTCAATAAGGTTGTACTGATTGGTGAATTTAAGAAATGTGCTAAGTGTATTCTTGTTGCCACTAAGCAGGAAATCATTAAACAGGGTGTGCAGGGTCAACTTAATAGTATAATTTAATTCGTTTGATGCTATTGTTTCTAGATGCTTATGAATTGCTAATGATTTCATGTGGTTCCAGTTTATTACATGTCCTTTTTTCCCTTGTTTACTGGATTTGGTGAAAGCAAGATAATTTTCAAACTTTAACCTAAAATAACCTGCCTCACAAAAATAAGATTGAAACAATTAGTATTTACAGTAAATTTCGCCTTATCAACGACATTGTATTGTCCCTGCGATAAAAATAAGAAAGCGACTTATCAGCCGCTCTCAAAAGTGTACGCCTTTGCAGGTCGCCCTTTTAAAACTTAGATTAGCAATAGATTGCTCTATCAACTATACTTAGATGTTTTTCCATATCTGTTCCTATTTCTATGCCTTTCGGTGCTACTATTACCTTTCGGTTATCGCAATTATACAAATACTAACATTATGACAAACATCAATACAAAAATAGCATTTTTTATTTCTAAAACCAAACAAATTTTTCGCTTTTGCCAGACATTAAATTATTAATTTTTAAAATATTACAACATCCGGTCTTTATCCAGGCAATAAAAATAGGGAAGCGAAAAATCGGCAATTACTTTTTGCCCGTCATGTAACAGGATAAACGTACCGCCCTTATAAACGCCGGCCAGGTATTCAAGGCCTTTGATTTCCGACAATGAAATTTCGGTGATAGGTTCCGGTGATTTGTAAAGCCCGGCCAGGGCGTTACGTTTTTCGAAAATTCCAAAAGTCTGCAGATGATTTTTTATAAAATCAGCACCCTTGGCTTTTTCCTTTTTCTTTTTTTGCAAATCAAAATCGCCGGATATCAACAAATTGCAGTACGCATTAATATCGTCAAGCAACTTAGTGGCACCTCCGATGTTGCGATACGAAGTCTGTGTCAACTGGCGTTTAAACTTTTCAAGATTTTTTTCAACTCGTGCCAATTCAAGATTATCGGCGTAATTCTTTTTAATATCTTCTTTTACCGCAACAAGAAATTCTTTGTATTTCCCGGCAAAAGCTTCAAAATCATCCCTGAATTTGTTCCATGCATGGTTGGTAACATCCACTTTTACCAGTTGTACCGGGATATCCAAATCGTCGATAAGGCTTTTGAGATAATCATAAACATCCGTAATGGACAAGCCCAGATGGCCTTCTATCCGGTAAAAAGGATAATTCTCCAGATTAAGCATGAATTCTTGTTCATAGTTTTCGGGCACGGACAGGTCGCACCAGTAATAGTTAAACACCATATCCAGTGACGGATCAAGATCATGTGCATGCCACAGCTCAGGCAGACCGAGGGCGTGAGAATTATCAAGGATGTTATAATAATAAGGAATGGAACGGCATCCTGTTTTTTCGCTATACCCTTTGCAGGGGATGATTTTTATACATTTTGAAACATCCTTAATGGGTGCTATTTTGATTTTTTCATAGGTTATTTTTTCGCGGAAAAGCCGTGAATATTTAAAAGATGATTTTGCCAAATAAGACAATAGCGCTGTTAGTTCTTTAGCGGGCATAAAATATTCCAACAAGGCTGCAATGCGCCTGTACATGGCGGAAAGAATTTTGTTATCGGCAACAAATGATTCGCCGGCAGCCGTACCCGTAAACGTATATCGGTACAGGTCGTTCGCTGCCTGCGGGATACGGCCGAGGACCAGCAACAGGTCTTTCCTTGCGGCCGATGAAAAAGCATATTTATGAACAAAATTATTATGAACATTGACAAATTCGTTGATGGCCGTTTGTAAGTCGTTCAGGTAAGCCAGATAATATATCGAAACATCTCCGCTTGTTGATTTCCGGAAGGTTTTAAGCGCTTTTTTCAAGAGCACATTCTCGCGCGGCAACAGTCCGGCCACCTGCGATGCTGTCTCGTCAAGATACTCTTCAATACGTTTTACATTAAACTCCACCAAAGTTTGAATTTTCTTCTGGCAGGCCTCCGCACTATTTATATCAGAGATATGCGTAAACTTGTGAATATGCAGGTAGTCTAAGGGGGAGTAAAAAGAGTTTATTTTTTCCAGTTTCGAAATGTCAACCAGCACCGGGCGGTAAACAATATTCTTGTAGGAACTGTTGATGTTGCAGTCGCTAGGATTGCAGTTATAGGAGGTTTCTGTTTTTTGTTCCACCGCCACGGCCAGGCAACATTGTTCGTAATCTGATTTCAGAATCTGTATAGGTTTGACGATATCGGGATTGAAAATAAATTTTTTGGATGCTATTTCTTCGGTGGTAAAAAGCAGGTACCTTATGCCCTGGAATGATTTAAAAAAAGACAGCTCCGGATTTAACGCATCTTCTTTAGAAGTAAAATCCGAATATGCAACCATATATTTGTATGCCACATCCTGGGGAAATGCCACAGAATAGCCGTCTGCAGTGATGCCAAAACCACTTTTTATGACAACCTCCGTCAGTGTGTCGCCTGCATTCAGGGCGCTGTCGAAATCCAGGCCGCTGATAATCCCGTTACCAATCATTTTTATGCGGGTCAGTCGTTCCTGTTCCTCAACATAAGATAATGACTCATTGAGGTCCTGACTCGTAAGAAATTGGTTTGCCCGGTAATAGGGGTATTTGAATAGTTGCTGTTCCATGGCTTATTTGGGTTTTTTGTTCGTCGAATTAACTTTTTTCGGGACCGTTGTTTTTTTCTTTTTCACGGTTTTTTTCTTGGGCACAGGTTCCGGCGCTGCATTTTCATCATCAAAAGCCCAGTTGCGGTCGTTGCCGCCTGCAAGTGCCGTATTATCTAAAATCACAGGAGTATGTTTGGCATTGCCGGTCACAAAATCAAGCAGCTCGTCGAGGGCCGATGGCGGGTACATATTGTTTAGCGAAGACAAGGCGGCCACCACCTCGTTCAAGGCTGTCCGGTAGGCAGTGATGACCGTTTCCACAGTAGCGTTGGCGGGGATGAAAAGGTCATTGAGGCTGTCAACAAATTTTTTAAATTTTGTTTCCATTTCCCACATTTGGCGGGGGTCGATCCAACATATTTTTAAGGCCACATGGGCGGGCATTTCCATACGGATCTTTTGTTCCACAAAACTCCTGAACTCCATTCTTGCCGAGATATTGAGCCATCCCGGAACAACCACGGTAGCTTTCATGGAATAGGGATCGGTAATAATACCCTTGGCTGAGGCGGTTCCCGCATCACCATAATACAGTTTCAGAAACTTATGCTTAGGACCTGCCGCATCGGCAAACAAAGGCCTGAAAAGAATATGCTCATAAATATGCAGTCCGAAAGTTTTATCAAACCCCTGCGCACTGTTGTTTTCAAAAATCATTTTTGCCGGGTTGTTGTCCACCACTTCGGGCGCCAGCAGGCGGTTGCTATCGTCAGCATCCACACCCAGTGCTTTGCTGATGCGAAATTCTGGCATAGCAAAGTTTTTAGCCGACAGCGGATGGGTATAATCAATGGCATGAGAACGGTTGCCGCTCATAGCCGGGTAATGTTTTAGCATATCTTTTTTGTCGTGGATAAGCTCGTTGTTGGCATAATTGTCGTACGACGAGCCTTCGGCATTCTGAACAAATTTAAAGACGGTATAGTCAACAAATTTTTCATTGAACCGCGCCAGCAGGTGGTCGAGAAGGCGGTTTCTGCGGTTTTTCTCCACTTTTACATGTTCAATCACCGCCTGATACTTGTCATAATCAGCCAACAGTTCTTCCGACAGAATTTTATCCAGGTCAAAAATCTCGTTGGTCAGTTTTTTATAATTATAGGTTTCTTCGGCATCGACATCACGCCACGAAAGCATATCTTTAACAGAATCGAGCTGTGCCAGGTAATCGGCCAGCAATTGATCGAAAAACAAAAGATAAGCCTTCAACTGAAGGCGTTGTGCTTTTCGCAATTCGCCGGCGCTGTTGGGGATGCCTTCCCTGCCTGTCATGTAGGCCTTGGGAAACTCATCCTGAAGCGAGATATAATTATCCAGTTCGCGGTTAGTTCCTGATGGCTCCGGCAAATCATTTTTAAAATCAGCCGGTTTTTTGGCATAATCTATTACTTCGGTGATTTTATAATCCTTAGTTGGCCGGGCCTGATAATAAATCATCCCCTTGCGAAAAATGATTTTATTTAACTTATTGTCCGATTGAAAGTCAATATCAAAACGAAAACGAAATGAGTATTTCTTCGGGTCGGCGCAATCAGCCAGATGCAGACAGGATTTGTTTTTAAGGTTTTTATTGGTGTCGTTTTTGGCCGTATTGAACTGTATGCTTCTGATATTTAATACGCCTTCAATATCCATGATGCTGTTTATCAGGTCGGAAATATGAAGCACCGTTTTCCGGTCAAAAGTTTTCAGTTCTTCATAATCAATAAAGCCCCATTCGGCAACAGGCCCCTGGAATATTTGCTCAATACTTCTTCCCTTTTCGAGCAATTGCTGTATGGTATAAAACCTGATGGAGGGGCTTACATATTCGTACAGTTTACGGTATATCTCTGCCAGCACATGCTGATCTTTTGCCTGGGGTTTCAACTCGATATCGGCACAAATGCCAACAAAATAATCATCCAGGATGTTCACTTTATCAAAGTCTTCGCAGATGTTGCGGCAACTCATCAGCAAGCTGTGGATATAGTTTTTATAACACTTTTTGTAATTAGTCCGCCCGACAGCGGTTGAGGTATTTTCTTTATATTTTTTAAGTTTTTCAAGGAAAATTTGATGCGCCTGGCTTATAATTCCGTAATCTTCAAGTTCCACTTTCACGTGATAAAGTCCTTTAAGCTTCAGCGCTTCCGGGCTTGCCGGGTCAACAAACACATTTTCTTTTTTGGTCGCATCGAAGCCGATGGCAGGACTGTACTCTCTCTGGTCCTGAATTTCAAACCACACATTGCGGACTCCGGGCACCCTGTCGAGGATAAACTTCCTGTAATCGTTGATAGTAACGGGATGCGAAGTAAGGATTTTTTTTGCCGGATGAAAAGCATGTTTCATTTCGGGGCCTTTTTTTCCTGCCGGAGTAAGAATATCCTGCATATCAAAGGATGTGCGGTACCCCAGGTCGGTAAGGGCGTAACATAACATTTCGAGGATAGTGATTCCCGGGTCGTGGATGTTATGGTCGGTCCACAGTTTGCTGCTCAACTTTTGAATATAACCCAGGCCGTAGCTTCTGAGCACTTGATAATTAAGCGCGTCGGGCCTGACGGGATTTTTTTCAATGATATAATCTCGGCTGTCTAACATGTTGCCTCCGTGCTTATATGATGGGTTTCTGATGAGGTCAATAAAATATTTTCTTCGGAACCGCGAATAGCTTCACTGCACGAAACACCGTTTTTCCTCACATCAAAAGCGGTAATATAATCGACATAGGGCCGCTCTTCAATAAAATTGATGATCTGTGAACGGTAAAGCACTCCCGAAAAGGCGGGTATGATGACACGGTTGTTCATCCATGGGGCAATAAATGCTTTCAGGTCCTCATTAAGTTTATTGACATAAAACTGTTTATCGTCGTATCCCCCGGCCAGTTTTACATCGCAAAAAACGGTGAGTATTTCATATTCCGGGTTTTTCACATTGAGTTGCACAAAAGGCGAAGTGTTTCCGGCAATAAATTCTTTTACTTCTTCAATCATGGATAGGCTGACACGGGGTTGCAAAGGACACTTCTGGGTGATTTTAGCCGGATCGGGAAGCAGGATAATAAAAACATTTCCCGGCGAGTATTCATAATCCTGGTTGGCATGCGGGATACATTTTACCTTTAACAGCGAAGGAAATTTTTCGAGGATCAGCCGTTCATAATCCCAGCAGGTCCATGCCCGGTTTTTGTGCCGCAGCCGTTCGCTGATACGTGTATAATAAGTTTTGTTTTCTTCTTTTGCTCTTCCTCCATAAGAATTGTAAGGCTGCGAAACTTTTTTTATACCGGGAATCTTACTTTCGGTTTTACTTATGGTATTGGCAGGTATCCCCGATTCGAGGTGCGAAGTATCGTTGCCGCGATCGTCGAAAAGTGCCTCAACAGCTTGTGCCGCGATGGCTTCCAGGGCGGGAAAAGCATCGCTGTCGGCCTGCACAGCGGCTTTCAGCCACACCATGCCGTCGGAAAGAATAGTATGCGTGCTGATAGCTTCCTGACTGAGGTTGAACCTGATTATGCCTGAGCCTGAGAATTTTTTTGTGGTATCCTGCAGCAGGTCGCTCTTGGCAAATTCTTTCCAGGTGTTGCCCGATAAATAATACCAACGGGGTTTGTTTTGATCATTAATGGTTTTCTCAAAATTACCCGAATTAGTCTCCATCCTGAAATACAGGCTGACCACCTGTGGACTGCTGATATCGCTTAAGCCTATCAGCAACTGGCCTTCGTCATCAAAACCGGCAACAAGCGGAAAGTTTTCCGACAACAATTCGTTTCCGAAGGCTTGTATCCGAAATACCTTGTTTTCAGAATAATCAATCTTTGCAGACGAAGTGTACTCAATGTGCAAACTCTCAAACTCGGGCGTGTAGGGCTGTTCGGGTATGGTAAAGTCCGTTGATTCTCTGTTTAACATGGCAGAAGCAAATATCTTTGGGAATTTGCTGTGGCCGAAATCATACCCCAGGTCGATTTTGATAAACCCGGATTTATAGTTGTGTTCAAATTTTGTCAGCGGCTCATAGGAAAATCCACTGGAAAGGGCTTCTTCCAATTCCGATACTTTAAATACGTTACGATTGTCTTTGCGCATCAACGACCTGTCGCGTGCGGGGTCATAACGAACATCCCTTGCATACCCGGCATCTTTATTCATTTTCAGCATCTTCCACTTGCCGTTGTCAAGGATAGACACCTTCCCCGGAGGGTGTCCCGGAGTAAATTCATCAAACTGTTCCGTATCGAAATACTTTTTCCGGTCGGCAGCTTTGGAAAATAGTTTCTTCAGTGCAAAATCATAGGTATGATAATACTTATCGATGCGCCCGGGCAGTCCTTTCCAGCTCAGCGCGATATTAAACGATTGCAGGTATTTATTAAAAATGTCGTTATTCCCGATGTACACTGCTGATTTGTGTTTAACGGGGTTGGCGCCAAAGGGCGGAAAAGGCTTGGTATTATCCACTATGCCAAAATCATTTTGTATCAACAGATTTTTAGCGCCGCTGACCTGAACTGTAATATTTTTTATTTGTCCGGACCGGATAGCCGACAGCTTGTGATACGTATCCGCAAAATGATCATTATTGATAATAAAGCGAACGACCGGGTGAACCGTGTCCAGGCCGGCCTGATGAATTTTCCCGTTGTAGGGTAATACAGCAGGCTGTCCGGGATCAATTTTCACCACAAGGTACAGCAGTTTGTTCTTTTGTCCGGCGTTTGCTGCATTAACGTCAATGGCGGCCTCGGTCCAGCCTTTTTCAGAAGTGTACTCTACGGTTAACCCTTCGGCAGTATCAAGGGCGGCATCGTGTAACTCAATGGTAATACGTCTTTTTCCTTCTTTAAGGTTAAGCACCGGCGAGGCTATGGCAAAACCTATCCCGGCCTTTTTGCCGGCAGAGGAGCCAAAAGGCAGCCAGCCGGCAGCAATGCCATTTTCCACAACAGCATTATCTACAGGTGCATCTGCTGAAGCATGAACACCGCAAATATTCTTTTTTTCATCCCTTTGTACATAAATACTCTTTATGGACGCCACCTTTGCCTTGTTGACAATCAGGTCGTTTTCCGTAACATAACACAGGGGTTTGCCGTTCATATCCTTGCCTGCTGACAGGGTTGTTCCTGCGGGCACCAATGCCTGGAGGGTGTGCTTATCTGTTTCAAAAAAAACCGGAACCCTGTCGGGGGTTTCATTACGGGACTGCAACTGCAAAATATGGCGATAATAAAAATCCAGATGTTTTTCGGTCAGCGAGTTCAGGTTTTCCAGGGCAATATTAAATATCCTTAAGAAAGCCAGAAAAAGCGCCAGGTGTGGCGATGTGGATGCTTTTTGTTCCAGTTCTCCGACCGAAGAAAACTTCACGCGTTTAGCGGAATAATCATAAATTTCTTCAAAAAAAGGTTGCCAGTTGCCATCTTCCAGGTTGAGTTCGTTGTAATATTTCACAAACCTTGCATATTCCGCCGATTGTTTTACCAGGTCAGTGAGAGAGCGTTCATCAAGTTTTATGTACTCATAATCCAATGCTTCGGGGAAACGTTCCGCCTGGTAGGTTCCTTCTCTTTTCAGAGGATGTGGTATCTTGATACCGTTGCTCATAATTATTTTTACAGTTATTTTATTTATTTCATTTCTTTATTTCAGCAGGGTACCTTCTTCGAGATAAAACGGGTACACCAGGTTGTGCCGGGTGTTGGTGCCACGGATGGTATAAAAAACTTCTATCAGCACCTGACCTTCTTCGGGTGTTGACAAAATCACATCGTCAGGTTTTACACGTGGTTCAAATAGATAGATAGCGGTAAAAACCAAGTCTTTGATGTAGGTCTGCATGGTAACATCAACAGGCTCAAAAACGAGGACATCCAGATTGCACCCATAATCCGGCTGCATCAGACGCTCTCCGACTCTGGTAGCCAGCAGCACTTCCAGACTGTTTTTTATATCGGCTTCATCCGCTATCATCTTCACGGTCCTGGCCGTCTTTGAAAATTGCGGCGGGAAGCTCCACCCTGTTCCTAAAAAAGATTTTATATCATCCATAAATTTTAATTCTCCCTGTTACTTACCAAACATTTCCTGCGCCCGGCGTATAGGTGGCGCCTATTACCGAGTTGGCAACAACCGCAGTGGATTGAACTACTCCCGAAGCCTTTACCATTGCCGCATCCAGTGTTAATGAAGCGCCGGAAATTTTCACCTGCGCCCCCTGAATTTCCACCGTGCCCGGGCTCATTATTTTTATGCCCGAAGTTGATAACAACACCTCGCTGCCAGCCAAATTCTGAATTTTCATACCGCCTGAATCGAGGGTAACCTTATTGCTGTTCATATCCTCAAGCTTGATTCCGTTTGTGTCCAAGGTAATTTTATTCCCGTTCTGGTCTTCGACTACAATACCCCGCTCCTGCTCGCTCAAGTGAACCTTATTCCCCTGAGGCGTTTCTATCAGCACACTCTTTTTTTCATCATCAAATTCCTGTTTCATCCCTGAGCGGGTATAAATCCCTTTGACGTTATTGGCATCCTGAGTTGCTATGGGTGCCGGCAGTGCGCTGCTGTTCATCATCCCAAGAATTACGGCATTATTGGGGTTATCATCTATAAAGCCTACGATCACCTCATCGCCAATTTCGGGACGAAAAAATGTTCCTCTTCTGTTGCCGGCATCCAGGGTGGCTATCCGTGCCCAGAACGTATTTTGTCCTTCGGGAAAGACGGGCAAAAAAATGAGTATTCTGTCTTCGCCCAGCGGATCGCCCTCAAGGCGTTCTACCTTGGCGGTTTGCAGGCCGTTAACCGCGGGAAGCATGCCATTGGCCTGCCGTTCCACAATATTGTCGTATTTTTCGGCAAATGTGGCGCTGTTCAGACCAAACTGTATGTCGGTTTGCCACAAACCACCGTCAACGGCATGATACACTCCCGTAACGAAGGCCCGGCCGTTAAAGCGGGCGCCCACACCACGAAGTTCAATGATATCACCGGGCTGAACACCAGGAATACCGAATGATTTCACCCTGCCGTTGATCCTCGCCAAATTATTTTTTTGAACAAACGAATCCGTCAGTTTAGTGATTTCATTTTCGTCGGACAAAGAGGTGTTGATATGGATATTGAATTGTTCCTGACCCAGCGTCCGGGCAACATCAGCAGCGGTGAGGTTACCCTGTGCCAGTTCGTTTGTATCGCAGGCCTGCTGAACATCTCTCAACTCCTGCTCCTGAAAATTCCACGACGAAGCTTTATAGTTGCTATAGGATGTGCGGCCATCCAGGTCCGCCTCAAATTCCAGCATGGTGGCCCCGTATTGCAGGGTTAGCATGGTATCGGCTGAAAGGTCAGGCTTTTTTACAATGATTCTGTCATCGGCAGTGTACACCAATTGTGCATTGGCTTCGGCACGCATATTAATAAAGTCCCAGTCGGTGCAATTGAACTGCATCACCGATTCGTGGCGCACACCGGTAGCTTCCACTTCATTGTCCAACCCATAACGGCTGATGATTTCCCGGATGATGTCGCTGTCGGCGACATTACTGAACACATTATTGTTTCGTACCAGTGTACTTTTGTAAGCTTTATTTTTTAAGGTTATGTTCAGGCAAGAACCTTCGTTTTCAAGAATTTTTATGCCGTGTCGGATAATAACCCCCTTGAAAAGGCTGGTATTTTCACCATGGTATCCCACCTTGATTTCGACATTTTTTCCGACAATAAAATCATCGCTGTTGCTGATTTCAAAATCCTGTGCAGCGGAACTGCCATCGAGCAATTTTATTTCGGCATGAGCAATCCTGTTAAACTCTTTTATTATGGCAATGCTCATGATCTGATAAGCAGAATTTATTTCCTGATTTTCAACAAGAATAGTAAAGGAAACTACTTCGCCGGAGGGAATAATATGGGCAGAGGGTTCAATAGGCATAGTTATTTGCTTAATGGAGGAAAATAAATTTCTGTTCCGGGTTTCAGTTTTCGGAAATTATTTAATTTGTTTTTGGCAGCCACCTCGGCATAATAATCGTTTTTTTTGTATATTTTGTTTGCCAGAAAAACTAACTGTTCGTTTTGTTTTACCACTCTTTTATGAGTGATATCCGGTGAACAGGGACTGTTGATCATCTGGCTCAGGTCGGGATTGAGCGTACTGACAAAGGTGCATTTTACTTTTGCCCGCAGGGGCTTGCCGCTGGGCGAAAAAAGATTGTAGGTAATATTAACATCGAGCAGCACACATTTTAGTAAAACCGCACCATATTTTATCATCACGTTTGGCGAATTATGTTCTTCGGACTTATAATGGTAAACCACATTCAGGAATTTCATTACATCCGCGGCCACATCCACTGGTGGCCCGCCGGCAGCCCCGGTTCCGTCGATAACAAATTCAATATTGTAATTCTGAGGTTTGATGCTTACAAATTTTATGTCGCTTGATGTGGTGCCTGGCGCCTGTTGTTGTTCGGTCTGCACGCTAAGACTCATAGCCAGCGAACTCGGATTAAACATTACGGTATATTCTCCGGCGTCGCTATCTTCCTGAGTAAAGGTATTGTCGGTAAAGGCCTTAAAAGTAAGTTTGGTCAGCTTCCCGGGAAATATGTCATTAAGAATGCTCATCGTTCATTTTTGTTTTTATTGATTTTAACCAACTCATCCACCATTTTTTGAATTTTCACTTTGCTTTTTGCCGGAGTGTTGTTTTGCACGGACTTCTGTTCGTTGACTATTTCGGCACGTATCACCAATTCATTGATCTGGACAGGCATAAGATTTTCTGTTTATGGTCAGATAATATTTATTTGTTTTGAGTATTTATAAGCCAGTTCCAGGGTTTCCACCATCACGCTGTTGTCCTGGGCTTTGAGGTCCGAAGCCTGAATTTTTACCGGATAGGCCGAATAAAAAACCCAGTTTTTAACCGGCAGGTGCATTTCGTTGAGCAGCGAAACCAACACCGTGCATGGCCAGAATTCAAGATTATAAATAGCGTCTTCAGCCCATTTGACCAGCACCGACGGCAGCGGCGACAGGGCTCTTTTCAGCACCAGGTTCGGAAACTTTGCCTTCACAGGGAGTTTGTAAGTAAACCTGTTTTCGCCGCCTTCCGACAATTCTTCCACCGTGAGCTCCGCATTTAATCCCGACACCTCATGAAACCGCGAGTCGATTTCAGCAGCGCCCAGTTCAAGAAAAGTTACCTTGAAGTGAAACCCCACTAAGGGGTACTTTTCAAAAAATGCCATGACTGCCTGCTTATTAACGTTCTACCGTGATACCTTCGTGAGCAATTTCCAGGGTTTCGATAGACACTTCGTTGCCGGTGGCTTTCAGGGAACCGCCATCCACCTTTACCGGAAAAGCATTGCGCACCCGCCAGGTAATCACCGGTTCATGTTTTTCGTTCAACAGCGAGATGATCACATCCCGACGTTCGATGGTGTTCAACTGATGTGTATTCCACCAGTCGAAAAACTCGTTATCGCCTTGCATGGCGCC
>JAGNBV010000003.1:64043-65130 GCA_018004645.1 Bacteroidales bacterium | reverse complement strand
TGCTGTTATCAATACTTCAAAGATAAGAATTAGAGAGCAAATCACAACTGGTAATTTTTGCATATCCGTTGGTGCCGGCTGTTATCAATACTTCAAAGATAAGAATTAGAGAGCAAATCACAACTTGCGTTTAAACATTCTGCTGCTGAAAACTGCTGTTATCAATACTTCAAAGATAAGAATTAGAGAGCAAATCACAACTCCTCATCAGTTAACTCGTCATAACCACCTGCTGTTATCAATACTTCAAAGATAAGAATTAGAGAGCAAATCACAACCTACGACGGATTTCTCCGTATTTTTTGGAAGCTGTTATCAATACTTCAAAGATAAGAATTAGAGAGCAAATCACAACCTACGACGGATTTCTCCGTATTTTTTGGAAGCTGTTATCAATACTTCAAAGATAAGAATTAGAGAGCAAATCACAACTCTGAAAATGTGTTTATTTGCCTTGCGTTTGCTGTTATCAATACTTCAAAGATAAGAATTAGAGAGCAAATCACAACCAGCACTGTCGGATTGGGAGCAAACGAAAAGCTGTTATCAATACTTCAAAGATAAGAATTAGAGAGCAAATCACAACTCTTGCGGAGTTACATTTTATGCAAAAAGAGCTGTTATCAATACTTCAAAGATAAGAATTAGAGAGCAAATCACAACCACAAACCGAATTGATGTTATTTCAGGAGGGCTGTTATCAATACTTCAAAGATAAGAATTAGAGAGCAAATCACAACTGAACTTGAGGCCAGGTTAAGAAAATGCAAGCTGTTATCAATACTTCAAAGATAAGAATTAGAGAGCAAATCACAACCGTTAAAGCAGTTTGCCTTGGCTACAATAGCTGTTATCAATACTTCAAAGATAAGAATTAGAGAGCAAATCACAACAATGGAGGGATTTGAACCGTCGGGCAGGCGCTGTTATCAATACTTCAAAGATAAGAATTATACCGATACGGTATCTGTATTCGTTCATTAGCGCATTCGCGCTATAAACGATAACAGCTACTCTACCGGCATTACCATTACTAAATCCAAATTTCGCATTTGGGCTCATTTTGATTAAGTAATGGTAGTAGAGA
>JAGNBV010000003.1:0-63943 GCA_018004645.1 Bacteroidales bacterium | reverse complement strand
GCAAATCATCCGCCGGTTGGCGGATTATCAATACTTCAAACATGGCTGGCTCAACAGGTAGGCAGGGATAAGAATTATACCGATACGGTATCTGTATTCGTTCATTAGCGCATTCGCGCTATAAACGCCAACAGCTACTCTACCGGCATTACCATTACTATATCCAAATTTCGCATTAGGGCTCATTTTGATTAAGTAATGGTAGTAGAGAGCAAATCATCCGCCGGTTGGCGGATTATCAATACTTCAAACATGGCTGGCTCAACAGGTAGGCAGGGATAAGAATTATACCGATACGGTATCTGTATTCGTTCATTAGCGCATTCGCGCTATAAACGATAACAGCTACTCTACCGGCATTACCATTACTAAATCCAAATTTCGCATTAGGGCTCATTTTGATTAAGTAATGGTAGTAGAGAGCAAATCATCCCCTGGGACTTTGAAAGCCTCAGCCCCCGACTATAACCAACTTTTATAATTTATTGATCTTTCTCCACATCAGAAAATTCATGTACCGCCAAACAAAATCCATCATTTTGCTGTTTTCGGGTTTCATGAAAATTGCATCCCAATTTTTTAACAGCGCAGCAGCATCGCCAAACTTTTCGCTGTCTAAGCCCGACAGATCGCTGATGATTTGTTTCATCCGCTGTTGCGACTGTTTGAGCCATAAGGACTGGGGAGTGGCAAAACCCAATTTGTCGGTACGACTGTAAATGTCTTCGGGAAGCAGGCTGCCCATGGCTTCGCGCAACAAATATTTGCTGCGCCCCTGATGAATCTTATACACAGAAGCAAGCGAAAAAACATATTCTATCAGCTCTACATCATCGGCAAAAGGAGTGCGTGATTCCACCGAATACTGCATGGAACAACGGTCTTCCCATCGCAAAAGATTCCGCAGGTATCCCCCTGTAAAAAAACCAAACAGTGCCGTGTTAAGGTCTTTGCTGCTGTATCCGTTATTAGTCCTGACAAATTTGCTATCCCCGCCGAAAAACTCCCGGCTGATAAAAGAAATTTCTTTATGGTTTCTCTTAAAAATACAGTCTTGCACTGATGATGGAAATACTTCGCTGATAAATATTTTTGCCATGGAACGGACAATAATATTATGGTTAAGCGGGGCGTGACTAAGGCTGGACATTTCGGCAGCAAAGGCTTTCAGCCTGAAGCGGCGCAGCAGTTCGAGATAATACGAAATATAAAAGGGCACGTACCCGGCAAACAGCTCATCGCCGCCCTGCCCGTCGAGCAAAATGGTTATGCCTTTTTCGCGGGCCAGTTTCATCACGGCGCTCTGGGCATAAGTGCTGGCCGAAAACAAAGGAGAATCCTGATAATAAATGATGTCTTCCAATTGTTCGAACAGTAAGTCGGCAGTGCAGTCCTGTTTATGCCAGGAGAGGCCGTATTTATTGGCTACTAAAGCCGCCCACGGGCTTTCGTCCACCGATGGATCGTCGGACACGGCCGTGAACGCATGCAGCTGGCTGCCTAACTGCCGTAACGTATGCCTGGCATTGACCTGGTGCGACAAGCCGATAATGCTGCTGCTGTCGATGCCTCCGCTCAGGCAAAAGCCCACATTGACGTCAGAACGCAGGCGAAGCGTGATAGCCTTATTGAGCTTTTCGTTTACCTGATGTACCGCCTTTTTAAACTCTTCGGGAGCAAATTTCTCCTTGTTTTTGTTATATGGGAGGGTGTAATATCTTTTTATCTCCAGGGTGTTATCGTCCAGATGACACACCAGGTAATGGGAAGGCATCAACTCCTTAATATTACGGTAAATGCCTTGTTCTCCGGCTTCAATCCGGCTGTTGACCAGGTAATCGCCCACGGCTTCAGGGTTGATGCCTGTATCGACCGGTAGTTGCATAAGGGCTTTTTGTTCGGATGCAAAGGCAAAAAACTGCGGAGAGTTATAGTAGTAAAATGGTTTCACCCCAAAACGGTCGCGGCAACCAATCAAACAATTGCTGCGGCGGTCGTAGAGCACAAAAGACCACATGCCGTTAAGTCTGGCCGTAAAGTCCATCCCCCAGTATTCGTATGCTTTTAGCATCACCTCCACATCGGTATTGGAGACAAAGGTCACGGATTTTGTTTCCAGCTCTTCACGAATCTCCCAATAATTGTATATTTCGCCATTAAACACCACCCATATCGACTGATCGGCGTTGCACATCGGCTGATGTCCTGCCGGAGACAGGTCGATGACTGCAAGGCGGCGGTGTGCCAGGCCAAGGAATATTTCGCCGGGCATAGCGGAGATATGGTGTTGCGCGGCATAAGGCAGGTTGATTTCGCGCGAGCCAGCAGGGGTGTCGTTGCCACCGCAGGCATACACTTCCTCGCGTGCAAAACACACATACCCTTCATCATCGGGGCCGCGGTGCCGAAGCGATTGACACATCCTGTGCAGCATGTTGGCGACATCAGTTACCGAAGGGTCTTTTTTCAGTATGCCAGCAATACCGCACATAAAAACAACTATTTATCATTAGCTTTGTCGCCAAGCAGGGGTACAAAACGAAAAGCGCCGTGCTCATGTATGGTTACCTCACCTGTAGCGCTTTTTTCGACAGTAATCATTTTTTGCACATCGCCCTCGCCCACCGGAATCACCATGATACCGCCATTTTTCAGTTGGTCGAGCAGCATTTCGGGAATATAAGGCGCACCGGCAGTAACAATGATTTTGTCGAATGGAGCAAAAGCGGGCAAGCCCTTGTAACCATCGCCATAAAAGAATTTCGGGTTGTATCCTATGGAAGGTAAAAATAATTTGGTTTTCTGATAGAGGCTTTTCTGCCGTTCGATGGTAAAGACCGTGGCCCCCAGTTCGAGCAGCACGCAGGCCTGGTATCCCGATCCGGTACCTATTTCAAGTACCTTATCGCGTTTTTTTACCTGCAACAACTGTGTTTGAAAAGCAACTGTATAGGGTTGCGAAATGGTTTGCCCCGCACCAATGGGAAAAGGTTTGTCTTCGTAGGCAAAGTTTTGAAATGTGGAATCAAGAAAAAAATGTCGGGGAATTTTTTCGATAGCATCCAGAATACGTTCATCCGTAATACCCTTTGCCCTGACGGTTTCTACCAGCTGTTTTCGCAGTCCTTTATGTTTATAAGAGTCTATCATCGATATCCATATTAATGTTATTCAGATAGTTACCACACACACCACCAATCTTTCTACCTGTTAATTTCTCTTGCGAAAATAATCAAATACCACTTATAAAAAATTTAATTTTGCTAAAAAATACCAACTCACATGTTAACAGTAGGCGTATTAGGAGCCGGGCACCTTGGAAAGATTCATATCAAATGCCTGAAGCAGATCGAACAGATTAATATTCTTGGATTTTACGACCAGGACCCAGGTGTTTCCAGGCAGGTGGAAGCCGAATACGGCATCAAGGCCTTTGCTTCGGTGGAAGAGCTTATTGACCGGGTTGATGTTGTAGATATTGTTACACCCACGCTGTCGCATTTTGATTGCGCTTCGCGGGCCATGAAGTCGGCCAAACATGTGTTTATCGAGAAGCCTCTGGTTACCACGCTGGAGGAAGCCAAAGTGCTTATCTCCATAGCCGGCGAGGCCAGGGTAAAGGTGCAGGTTGGCCACGTGGAACGGTTCAATCCAGCCTTTATTGCGGCATTTCCTTTTATCCAGCAGCCCATGTTTATTGAAACCCACCGCCTGGCACAATTTAACCCGCGCGGAACCGATGTGCCCGTGATACTCGACCTGATGATACACGACATAGACATCGTTATGAGCCTGGTAAAATCAAACATCAAAAAAATCAACGCCAGCGGGGTGTCAATAGTTAGTGAAACTCCCGATATTGCCAATGCACGTCTGGAATTCGACAATGGTTGTGTGGCCAACCTGACAGCAAGCCGTATCTCGATGAAAAACATGCGTAAAACGCGCATATTTCAGGCGGATGCCTATATATCCGTTGATTTCCTGAAACAATATTCCGAAATAATCCGGCTCAAAAATATAGAGGACGAGAACAGCATAGGTCCTTTAGACATGATCATCGATCTCGGCGAAGGCAAAAGCAAAAAACAAATATTGTTTGAAAAGCCCGAAATTGTACCCATCAACGCCATCAAAACCGAACTGGAAACATTTTTCCACTCGATTGAAAACAATACGGAAACCCCCGTCAGTATCATTGACGGGTACAAGGCGCTGGACATTGCATACAAAGTCATCGAAAAAATCAATATTCCGGATTAAATTTTCCTGAGATACAATAATTTTATTTTACTACCGTTAACCCAATAAATTTCATTACCGATAATGGGGAAAAAATACGCTGCCGGATTTCGCATAATTTTTATGGTTGTTGCCGGGTATGCCATGCTCCTCTCCTTCCCCTCGTGTAAAAAAACAGACCTGGTCCCTTCGTATATCCACATTGATAAAATAGATCTCAACACCACTTACGAATTTGACGGCACAAACTCCAGCAAAATAACCGATGCCTGGGTATATATTGACGGTGATCTGCAAGGTATTTATGAACTGCCGGCCACTTTTCCGGTGCTGGCCAAAGGACAACACACCGTTATGGTCAGGGCGGGAATAAAACTTAACGGCATAGCCATGTCGAGGGCATACTATTCCTTTTATCAGCCCTGGGAAACCGCTGTGGAACTGACTGCCGAACAGACCGACACCCTGCATCCCGTGGTTACCTATTATGAGAACAAAATACGATGGAAAGAAGATTTTGAAACGGCCGGTATGACACTGCTGAAATTTACCAACAGCGATACTAATTTTATACAAACACAGGACAGCGCCCTGGTATTTGAAGGCGCCAGTTCGGGGGTCGCATATATGGACGCCTCCGCCCCTTATCTGTTAAGTGTTTCGGATCAGATATATGAAATTCCGCAAAACCAGTCGCCGGTGTTTCTTGAACTCAATTACAAAACCAGCGCCCCCCTGGCCATAGGCCTTTTTGCCGTTTTAAACACCGGCTTGAACAACCGTATAGATGTGATGGTAATTAACCCTAATACTACCTGGAATAAAATTTTTATAAATCTCACGCCTGCTGCCAATGTATCATCGAATGTGACAGGGTATAAAGTGTTTTTCGAAAGTTACAAACCCGAAAATCAGGCATCGGCTGAGGTTTTGCTGGATAACATAAAATTGCTTTACACCGAATGAACGTAATGAATAAAAAACTACAGGTAATTAAATATGTCGTTTCAGATGTCCTATCGGCTGCCTCAGCCTGGGTATTGTTTTTTATTTTTCGGAAATACCATATTAATCACGATGTTTTCAACCAGCCCGAAATGATTTTCGGGGATAAGAACCTTTACATCGGACTGCTTTTTATTATCTTTTTCTGGATAATGTTATATACTATCATTGGCACTTATCACAAGATTTTCAGAAAATCACGTTTAAAAGAACTCGGGCAAACTTTCACCATCTCTATCATTGGCATGGTGGTGATTTTTTTCCTTTTCATACTCGACGACCAGGTGGTTTCCTACAAAAACTATTACCTGTATTTCGGCATTATTTTTGGCCTGCATTTTACTTTTACCTACATCGGGCGCCTGATATTATCGTCGCAGACCGCCTACAAGGTGCACCATAAGATCATCGGGTTTAACACGCTGCTGATAGGCAGCAACGGCAATGCCACCGCGATATATAATGAAATAGAGAATCAATGGAAGTCATCGGGCAACAAATTTGTTGGTTTTGTGGATGTGCACAATGGCGACCACCATCCCATGGAGGCATTTTTACCCCACTTGGGCAGCTATAAAAACCTGAAAAACATCATCCTTGAATATGGTATAGAAGAGGTTATCATCGCCATAGATAAAACTGAACGTTCGTTTGTAGAACAAATTATTTCGCTGCTGGAAGACACCCATGTGGTAATAAAAATCATTCCCGACCTGAAAGACTTTTTGCTGGGCAGCGTAAAAATGACCTCTATCTTTCATGCTCCGCTGATACAGATTTCCCCCGAACTAATGCCCGCCTGGCAGTGTTACCTCAAACGATTTATCGATGTGGCGGGTTCGCTGTTTGCAATGACATTGCTGATGCCGGTGTATCTGCTGGTAGCCCTGGGCGTTAAACTGTCCTCCAGGGGACCGGTGTTTTATTCGCATGAACGCATAGGCCTCCACGGCAAACCGTTCACCATGTTTAAGTTCAGGTCGATGTATGTTGATGCCGAAAAAAACGGCCCGCAGCTATCAAGCAAAAACGACCAAAGAATCACTCCTTTTGGCCGCTTTATGAGAAAAGTGCGTCTGGATGAAATCCCCCAGTTTTATAATGTGCTGAAAGGCGATATGTCGATAGTAGGCCCGCGCCCTGAACGGCTTTACTACATCAATCAGATTGTTCAAAAAGCCCCGCATTACAAGCTGTTGCACAAGGTAAAGCCCGGTATCACTTCGTGGGGGCAGGTAAAATACGGTTACGCAGAAACGGTTGACCAGATGATAGACCGTTTAAAATTTGACGTGTTGTATATAGAAAACATGTCGCTGGCTGTAGATTTTAAGATACTGATTTATACAGCTCTCATCATTCTGCAGGGACGGGGAAAATAATTACAACTCCCCGTTTTCGATCATTACCATAATTTGCTCAATATCTTTATCAGCACCGAAAGGATCGTAGGTGGATTTGAGGTTGTAGCCAAAAAAACGTCCAAAGGTCTGATAAAAGGTAGCCACGATACCACCCCGGAATTCCTTAATGATATCAAACGAAGAAGAGCCTGTTTCACGGTCGATAAGTTTGATGAGTATCTCGCCCTGTGTGGACGTCATATTTTTTACATCATCTTCAAACTGGGCCTTCAGCTCATCCTCGGCCTGCTTCATCAGGCGTTTTTTCTCTCTTTTGCTGTCTGCTTTGCTGATAAGGTAATTGAACTCCTGCACCTTGACCGTAACAATTTTAGCATAAGGATAAACCTTCTTGACGTGGTACACCAATTTGGAAAAACGCAGGGCTTCGTATTTGCTGGCAAAGACTACCGGGCCAAAGATTTTCACTTCTTCGAGGGCGAGCACCGGCAGCGTATCGCCGTTGATGACTATGGCACGGGTTACCACACTGTTGGTGTCCTGCGAATAAATGTCCTGAGCAGTAAAAGCAAGAACAAACAATATCAGAATTACTAGTTTTTTCATGGCTGCAATATACAGTATTTACTGACAATTTTTATGCCAGTCATACGGAATTAAAAAACACGCCTTATACATCGTAGTTTATGGGAATAGGCCCCAAGGTCCCTGTTAAAGATTCCCTCATGGTCGATATCATCAAGGCGCACCTTGCCCGAAGCATGAATAATTCTCTGGCCTGAAAGTATAATTCCTGTGTGAATAATCCTGTTTTCGGCGTTTTCAAAGAAAGCGAGGTCGCCGGGCAGCGCCTGTTCAACAAAATCCACAGGAACTCCTTCCATGGCCTGTTGCGCAGCATCGCGAGGCAATGCAATCCCGCACATTTTCATCACTACCTGTGTAAAGCCCGAACAGTCGATGCCCAGAGGAGATCTGCCACCCCATAGATAAGGAGCATTAAGATAGGTGAAAGCAAGATCACTGGCAAATCCCCTATCCGCCTTTACCGAAACATCCCTATACACGGCATCAAAAAAATATTCATGTCCAGCGATATAAAGCTTTTTTTCATCTAAGCCGGGCAAACTGCTACCTGACACTATGGGATAATCCAATCCAAGAGTCACATCACGAATAATGGAAATAGTATCAGTAGCCACCGCTTTGACATCGTTATGGAGTCTTTGAAACTCTTCATCCGTAAGCAGGCAGCATTGTTTTTTGTCAATCCAGCCTTCATAATTATCATAAGTCATGCAGATTTTAACCCACGAACGGCGGGTTTCGGTGAGCCGGAATAATTCTCCAAACAATAGCTGCGAAACTATTTCGGAAGTATCGGAAGGTTCGGCTCGCACTGGCACTACACTTAACACACATATTCCCTGGTGCATAATTAATTATTTTAATATTTTCCCGCTAATAATTTTTCAATTTTCCAATGCCTTGTTCAGAAAATCGTTCAAAGGTTTCATAGCCTTAAAAACGTTGATAACATAAGGCACCAGTTCCTTTTCGCCAAGTTGCAGCGGGTTGTATTGGTGCAGGGCTAAAAAATCTTTCAACAGGAGATAATTGGCTCCCGCAAAGTCGCGTGGATAACCCGCCGGTATCTTTTGCAACCTATCGCCTGATACATCACCAAAGAACTCCCTGAATTTCTTTTCAGAGATGATTTTTTTGAATTCGTCGAAATTATAGTAAATTTCGCTGCGCACCAATTTCAGAACGGGTGCCTGCGGCATGTAAATGCCTCCGCAAAGGAAACAATTGCCAGGCTCCAGATGAAAATAATATCCGGCATTATTGACCTTTTTTCCAAACAGATTCATGTAAGCGCCAAAATTGGTCTTATAAGGAGTTTTGTCCTTTGAAAACCTCATATCGCGGTATATTCTGAAGATACAGTCTTTGGGGTTCAGCATCCTCACACCTTCATCAAACACTGAGATTTCCTTGTGCAAGGCAGTTATTATAGAATAAAAATTGTTACGGGCAATTTCATAAGATGATTTATGTTTTTCAAACCACTCACGATTATTATTTGCCGACAAATTTTCTAAAAAAGTAATAATTGTGTTAATCATTTTTATGAAAAGATAAAAAACGAACAAATTTATTTATTATTTTTACAAATTACTTCTATAAAAAAAACATTCGAATAAAAATATGTGCTACTAACAAGTATAAATATTTTTTTGCCGTTATATAATATGGTATGATAAAATCATAAGAAATTATGTTACATTATAAAAAATTACTCCTGCTCTCGCTATTACTCCTGCTTATTGTTTTCACCTGCCCCGGCCAACACATTGCTGCGGTGCAGGAGCCTGAAACGTTTTCGGGAGGGTCATCCGTACAGGTAAATGTTTTTTTCAACTGCGGCATCTGGCGTGACAGCATCGTGCACATGGTTTGGGAAAACCATGATGCAAACAACATCGCCCAGGTGTTTGTAGAATCGAGCTATGATGGCAATAATTTTTCTGTGATTTCTGGCGCTACCATTACCAATCTGATAGATATTCATTTATACAATTATCCAAAGGAAATAGACTATAACAAACAGGTTTTAATGTCATCGGAGCACGGCAACATCAGATTTATTTACAATGATGTGATAATGGATCCGGTGGCCATTCATTCCAGATGGTACCGGATCAGGATGGTTACGTTTACGGGAGCCACGTACATTTCTCAAGTAATACATTCTGACGACGATGGACAAAAAGTTATTACAACCAACAGCAACCCCATAATTATCGACAATACCCCTGAAGATATTAAAGCCTTGCATAAGGGCGTAAAAGTGGCCTGTCCTTCCATAGGCACACCGCCTTCTGGCTATATAGCCACTGCTCAGACACAAAGTTTCTTCGGGGATTGCTGTCAATGGGAAGAGAGACTATATCAGGGCACAGGTCCTATCTATACTACCTGTTCGGGCAGCAGCTATGCCTGGTGTTGCAATAATGTTCCCGGTGCTTCGTCATGCCCCACAAGTTATATTTCCGACCCCTGTTGTGTACACTATTGCGACGAATACGGCTCGTGTTCCTGCACTCCCTGGGAATGTTGCACATCGTCAACAGTAACTGAATGGGTAGTTATTTCGTCCACCTCCTATAATGCCATTTCCCTTACTTCTAATGTGCAAAACGAGACCTGCGCCGGCCAGAACGATGGATCCATCACTTTAACAGTAAGTAACGCCTCTAACCCGGTAACTTTTAACTGGAGCAGCGGACAAACCACCCAAAACCTGACAGGCCTGGCATCAGGCAGCTACAGCGTAACGGTTACCGATGCCAATAACTGCCAGGCTACCGGATCATACACTGTTACCACCAGCCCTGTTCCAACAGTGACTGTACCTGCCAATATAGTGGTTTGCAACGGCGCCATCATCCCTGCCACCAACTTTGTGAGCACCCCTGCAGGAGGCACTTTTTCGTGGACGAACTCCAATACATCTATAGGCCTGACAGGCAGCGGAACAGGCGATGTCCCTTCGTTTACTGCCATAAATAACGGGGTTTTCACAACGTATTCAACGATCACTGTTACCGCCACCGTTGCCAACTGTGTCAGCGCTCCTACACCTTACACCATCGCAATCAATCCGATACCTACAGTAAATGTTCCTTCCAATATTACCTTATGCAACAACGCCGCTGTCCCTGCTATCACATTCACCAGCCCGACACCCGGCGCTACCTATGCCTGGACCAATTCAAACCCTGCTATTGGCCTGGCCGTCTCCGGTGCGGGTGATATTGCTTCTTTCACGGCCACGAATACCGGTACCAGTCCCATTACGGCAACCATAACCGTTACACCAACTGCCAACAACTGCCCAGGCACTGCATCGTCGTTTACCATCACCGTGAATCCGACACCTACGGTTGTTGTACCCGCTGATGTGGTGATATGCAACGGGTTTGTGGTTCCGGCCACTTCATTCACCAGTCCAACGGCAGGCGCTACATATGCCTGGACTAATTCCAACCCTGCTATTGGCCTGGCTGCCAGTGGTGTTGGCGACATAGCTGCCTTTACCGCCACGGACACCGGAAGCGGCCCGATAACAGCTACCATCACCGTAACACCTACCGCCAACACCTGCACGGGCACTGCTTCTACCTATATCATAACGGTAAACCCTTCACCTATTGTTGTTGTTCCTGCCGATATCACGGTATGTCCTATGAATACGATTCCTGCCACAGCTTTTACCAGTACCACTGCCGGAGCAACTTATTCGTGGACCAATTCCAATACTGCCATAGGACTGGCCGGTAGCGGCATGGGCGACATTCCTGCCTTCACTTCCACCAATACAGGCACCACACCACTGACATCCACTATCACGGTTACTCCGTCAGCCAACAACTGCACAGGGATTCCGTCAACTTACCAGATCACGGTGAATGCCTTGCCGGTACTACAATTTGACCCCTTGCCCCTGATTTGTCCCAGTTCGCCAATCCTGCCATTAACCCAGGCAACACCAGCCGGGGGAACCTATTATGGGCCGGGAGTTACCAACGACAGCCTGGATCCCGCTATTGCAGGCGTCGGCACGCATGTCATAAAATATATTTATACTGATCCCGGCACTACCTGCACCGACTCTATCACCCAGACTATCACTATCGACCCGGGTATATTCATCAGTGTGGATCCTTCATTCATGACCATTTGTCCTGAAGATAACATCACCATCACAGCCAGCGGTGCAAATTATTTTTATTCCTGGGCACCGCCGCTCGGCATCAATGTAACTTCAGGGCCTGTGGTGGTTGCCGACCCGCCGACAAGCATCATTTATACGGTAACAGGCACCAACGACAACGGCTGCAGCGGCTCCACCACCTCTACGATAAATCTTTACAACACCTCGCTTGTGGATATAGTGGCTATACCGCCATGGGGATGCAACCCTGTGAACGTCGCCTTGAGTTATTCTCCTGAGAACATCATAAACGATTCGACCTGCCACTGGGATTTCGGTGATTTTTACAGTAACGACAATACTTCATCAGAAAAATTTCCAAGCCATTTTTATCAGCATGAAGGAAACTATGTGGTACTTTTCACTGCAGAAGACATCAACGGCTGTCATGTTGAAGATTATATCCCGGTGGATGTATACATTTCGCCGCATGCTGATTTTTATTACACACCGCTTACTGCCTGGACCGATGATCCTTTGGTAAATTTTGTTGACCTGTCGATGGGTGCCAATTTCTGGTCATGGAATTTTGGCGATCCTGCTTCGTATAGCGAAAACACCTCAGATCTGCAAAACCCTTATCACATCTTCAGCGATTCAGGAGATTACATGGTGCAACTTATTGTAACCAGCAGCCATAACTGTTCGGATACCACGGAAAAACCGCTGACGATAAAGCCTCAGGTTGTCATATATGTCCCTAATGCTTTTACCCCTGACAATGACATCTGGAATGATATCTGGAAGCCTGTAATTACGGGCATAGATAAAGATAATTACAGTTTGTATATCTTTGACCGCTGGGGTAGGGAACAGTTTTATACCACAGATTACGAGCAAGGCTGGGATGGCAAAAACAAAGGAAAAAACTGCGAACTCGGAGTATATTTGTACCTGATCAATTATCAAAATCTGGCAGGTAAGGAATTTAAACTTAAAGGCATAGTAACCCTGGTCAGGTAGTTACGCCAACGATTCTGTCAACTCAATTTTTAATATTTTTTTAACAAAAGCTTTGGGATTTTGTGCCCTGTATAACAGGAAAAATTGGTACTTTTGTACAAAAATAATATACAATTATTTTTGCCTAAAGCAACTTCCTCAATGGTTTTATTGTCTAAACTATATAACTTTTAAGAACCAAGCAGTTTTATTATGAAACATTTATTTTCAGGAATACTTATTATTTTCCTCTCATTATTTGTCAGCCCTGGTTTCGCTAAGGCCGGGAATACTTTTTATGAAGATCAGCTTTTTGCATCCAACCTACAAGAACCCGTTACGGTGTATTATAAAATCACCGGTCTTAGCACTCAGGAAGATGCCTTGCTGATTGATGGAATATTGATGAAAACAGGTTTGGTTATATCGTCACAGACCAACATTGCCACCGGAATCTGCAAGGTGGAACTAAAGGACATCAAAGATATTGACAAAATTAATGAACATATCCGAACGGCCTGGACACAACTTGGACACGAGTTATTTGTGGAAACCTTAGACCCCGCGGAAGATAAATAATACAATAAAAGTTTAATACTAAAAGTAAAAACCACATGAACAAGGCTGCCAAAAAGTTTCGGATAATTTTTCTGTTTGTCTCTTTGATTTTCTTTACCGGCATGGCTATTGCACAGCCTGCCAATGACGAATGCAGCGGTGCTATAGGCATTACGGCCGGGACCTCGTGTTCTTACACCACTTACACCAATACCGGAGCCACCTATTCGTCCACCACTCCCTTGCCGGGCTGTGCCAGTTACACCACAGCGGCCGCCGATGTCTGGTTCAAGGTGATAGTTCCTTCTACGGGAGCCCTGTGTTTCGATACACAAACAGGCAATATCACCAATGGCGGGATGGCTATATACAATGGCTCCTGCGGGGCATTAAACCTGATCGAATGTGATGACAATGACAGTCCGAATGGCTCTATGCCTATGATTTACAAATGGGGACTCACGCCGGGTGAAACGATCTTTATCAGGTTCTGGGAATATGGCGGGGGCACCTATGGCACTTTCGGACTATGTGTGTACACTGTAACCGGACCGCCGGCCTGCGCCGCCAACCCCATTGCCGGGGACTATTGTTCTACGGCTACGCCTATCTGCAACCTCAACGGCTATTGCGGCAACACCAGCGCCTCATACACTCCGGTAGTCAGCCCAACCAACCCCACTGATGAAGACAATACACCTCTTGGCAATGTTTTCTGCGGATCTATCGAAAACAATTCCTGGCTGTCTTTTGTGGCTGATTCCACCACTTCGGTATTAAATGTCTTTGTGTCGAATTGCTCCACTACTGCCGGAATACAAATGCAGGTATATACTACGACTGACTGCTACAATTTTACGGCTGTTTCCAATTGCTGGAATCCGGCTTCCGTGGTCAGCGGCACGGTTACTTCCACAGGCCTTGTCGTTGGCCAGACCTACTACCTTATGATCGACGGCAATGCCGGCTGCGTGTGCGATTATATTATTTCTGCAGGTGCCGGTGTTTCTTCAGCCATCAATGCCGGGCCGGATACCTCCATTTGCATCGGACAAAGCATCACCCTGCAGGGAACCGGAGGCGCAACCTATGCCTGGACACCTTCCACCGGACTCAGCGACACCACCATCGCCAACCCTGTTGCTACACCAACAGTTACCACCACCTATACGGTAAACGGCACCAGTACCAACAACAACTGCCCTACCTCCGATGAAGTAACCATCACTGTAAACCCTTACCCGACGTCAGACTTTACTGTTTCATCGCCAAACTGCAACGACAATACCGCTACGGTTACCTATACAGGCACAGCCTCACCCAATGCAAACTATGCCTGGAATTTTTCCAGCGGTAACGCCACACCGGGCGCAGGACAAGGCCCACATCAAGTAAGTTGGTCTTCGCCAGGAAATTATAATATCACCCTTACCGTTACCGAAAACAACTGTGCGTCAACGCTTACGCTAAACAATGCCATGGTCAGCGACATTGGCACTGATCCTCCTGAATACAGCGATGTGATATGTTACGGCGAGGCCAATGGCACCGCAACGGTCAATCCTGTTGACGGGTCGGCACCCTACTCCTATTTATGGAGCAGCATCCCTCCACAGAACACACAAACAGCCAGCAACCTGTCTCCCGGGGCTTACTTTGTAACGGTGACCGATAATGTGGGCTGCATTACCTACGATACCATCATGATAAACGAACCCGACTCCCTGTCAGTGGTAGTAACTTTTGAAAATGAAAGCTGCCTTTACAATAACGACGGAACCATAAGCCTTGCCGTCAGCGGCGGCATCCCACCCTATCAGTATGTTTGGACCGGTTCATCGCAAACCACTGCGGACCTCACCAACCTTCCGGCCGGCAATTATTCCGTTACTGTAAGCGATTCGAACAACTGCACATGGACAGCCAACATTCCCATTATTACGGAATCGCCTATTCATGCAGCTTTTGAGGTTAGCCCGAACGATTCAATTTTAATTGACAACACCTTCAATTTTACTTTTACCGGGAACGGAGCTTTTGAATATTTATGGAATTTCGGCGACAACAGCACCTCCACTCTTGCCAACCCCACCCATCAATACACTGCGGAAGGAGAATATACGGTATGGCTTGTGGTAAGCACCGGCAACCCTGACGACTGCAAAGATTCTATGCAGATGACAGTATGGGTGTTTCTGCCTCCCGAAATAAAAATTCCCAACATTTTCACTCCCAACGGCGATGGAATTAATGAAACTTTTAAAGCCGACGTTAGGGCCGAAAGTCTGTTGAGTGAAGAAATGGTGATATATAACCGCTGGGGCAAAAAAATATTTTCATGGAATGAAATAGGCGGCGAATGGGACGGAACCAAAAATGCCGATGGCGTATATTTTTATATCTATACTGCTGTGGGAAAATTTGACGGCAAAGAAATAAGGTATAACGGCACGGTAACCTTGATGCGGTAAAGGAATACTACACGTGGCAAGATAAGATCCGCCACAGAAATATTAATTTGAATGATTTTTTATGCGAACAAAAGTTCTTTACGAAGACCTCGATAAGATAGAAAAAATTCTGGAAAAATGCGATGCCTGTTTTGTGGGGATGGCCGATGAAAATAACCAGCCTTATGTGGTGCCCTTTAATTTCGGATTTAAAGATAAGTGCATCTATCTGCATTCCGGCCAAAACGGAAAAAAAATTGACATCCTGCGAAAGAACAACAAGGTGTGTGTTTCGTTCAGCACCGACCACCAGTTAGGCTGGCAACATCCCGATGTGGCTTGCAGCTATCTTTTACGCTATCGCAGTGTTCAGGCTTTCGGGCACGTAGAATTTATTGAAGACGCTGAAGAAAAGATGAAGGCTTTGAACATCATTATGCAAAAATATACCGGCAGGGATTTTAAATACGGCATGCCATCCATCAAAGAAGTAGCAGTGTATAAAGTGGTGGTTGATAAGATTTTTGGGAAAGAATACGGCTATTGATATCCGCCATAATCGGCTTAAGCGCCTGTTTCTCTAATAAAGTTTTGTTTTGCACCAGCAAAAAGACGTGGGAATAATGCTTAACCTCCCATGCGGAAGAAGGGGTGTCTGCTCCACAATTTATTTGACAATAGCTTAAAAGCCCACCCAACGATCAATCCCAGGATTATACCCAGGATGGCACCGCAGCATATATCAGCAGGATAATGCACGCCAAGATAAATACGGCTATATGCAATAAGTGCGGCCCAAAACATTATTAAAGGAATAAAAAACCTAATCTTCCTGAAAAACAAAACGGATAAAAACGTAGCTATGCCAAAGTAATTGGCGGCATGGGAAGACACAAAACCATACTGGCCTCCGCAATAGCCGTTAAGCGTATCTACCTGTGCCTGTATCTCTGGATTATGACAAGGACGAAGCCTCATAAACATATCCTTAAAAAAATGAACCGAAATCTGGTCGGTAAGGCTTATCAGAATAATGGTAAAAATCACTACAAAAATTGATTGCCACCGGTATATCTTAATCACGAGATACAGCAATATGACATAAACCGGCACCCATGCCAAAGGAGCCGAGGCCCACCAAAAAACAAAATCAAAAAATGGATTGCGCTGGTCGTTTAAAAACAAAAACAAACTAACATCAAAACCGATTAGCTTTTCAATCATAATCTATAACAATCTATTCATTGAGTAATTCCCACAACTTATCTTTGAGTTGCGCAATACCATATAAACTTACCGATGAAATGAAAACAAATGGCACATCAGGGAGTTTTTTATGAAGTTTTTTTATTTGCTCTTCATCCACCATATCGCATTTGGTCACTGCCAGCAACCTTTTTTTATCGAGCAATTCAGGATTATACTGTTTGAGTTCGTTTAATAGTATTTTATATTCTTTTGCAATATTAACGGCATCCACAGGCACCATAAACAAAAGCACCGAATTGCGCTCAATATGTCTTAAAAACCTTAAGCCGAGTCCCTTGCCTTCGTGAGCACCTTCAATAATTCCCGGTATATCGGCCATGACAAAGGATTTATTTTCATGGTAACCGACAATACCAAGATTGGGAACTATGGTAGTAAAGGGATAGTCGGCAATTTTGGGTTTCGCAGCAGAAACCACCGACAAGAGAGTAGATTTACCGGCATTGGGAAATCCTACCAATCCCACATCCGCCAGAAGTTTCAGTTCCAGAATCTTGTCGCGATCCAATCCTGGTTCTCCGGGCTGTGCAAAACGTGGGGTTTGGAAGGTGGCTGATTTGAAGTGCTGGTTCCCTAAGCCGCCACGGCCTCCTTCCAGCAAAATTTTTGTTTCGCCATCCTGAGTTATCTCAAAATCTATTTCGCCCGTTTCTGCATCGCGTGCAATAGTTCCGAGAGGCACTTCAATAATGGTATCTTCGCCAGAAGCGCCTGTACACTGGTTGCTGCTCCCGCTAACGCCATCGGCAGCCTTCAGATGCCTGGTGTATCGCAGGTGCAATAATGTCCATAGGTGTTTATTGCCTTTGAGAATGATGTGCCCACCCCTGCCGCCATCGCCACCGTCGGGGCCGCCTTTGGGTTTGTATTTTTCGCGCCGGAGATGTGCTGAGCCGTTGCCCCCATTGCCTGATCGACAATGAATTTTAATGTAATCAACGAAATTTGAACCAGACATGGGAAGTAGTAGTTATTTATTATAAGGTGTTAGAAATTTTGGGAAATAGTTAGTTAGGTTATTAGGTGGAGGGATAAGGAGTTATTGGGTTATTATGTTATTAGTTTTTAGTCATTAGCCATTAGTCATTAGTTATTAGCCATTAGCCATTAGTCATTAGCCATTAGTCATTAGCCATTAGTCAATAGTCAGTAGTCAGTAGTCATCGTTCATTGGAAAGTTGATAGTAGAAAGTAAAAAGTGGAAAGTTGAAAGTAGTCATTAGTCATTAGTCACTGGTCATTGTTCATTGTTCATTACCAATTGTTAATTGTTAATTGTTAATTGTTCATTGGTCAGTGGTTGAGTGTGTGAGTGAGGTTTTTTTAAATAAATTTATCAATTTCCTTTGAAATGAGACCGAAGACATCTTCGATGCTTCCCATACCATCAATAGTTACCAGTTTGTTTTGACCAATGTAGTATTGAAGCAATGGTTTGGTTTGTTCGTGATACACAGCAATACGTTTCCAGATTATTTCTTCATTATCGTCAGCACGGTTTGAGCGCTGACTACGGTACATTATACGATTGAAGGACTCTTTTTCTGTAACGTCGAGATACAACACCAAAGCAATGGGACATTGTTTTTTTATCAGTACCTTGTCAAGCACATCGGCCTGGTTGATGGTACGGGGAAATCCATCAAAGATAAAACCTTTTGGGTTTTTGATGGCCGAAGCTTTATAATAGAGGTTTTTAAATATCACGCTGTCGGGAACCAGCAGGCCTTTATCAATATACGATTTTGCCAGAACCCCGATCTGGGTGCCTTTGCGGATTTCCTCCCTCATGATGTCACCGGTGGACAGGTGTTCCAGATGGTATTTGTTAATGATATTTTCGGATTGTGTTCCTTTTCCGGTTCCCGGTGCTCCAAATAGTATAATGTTAAACATAGTCAAGGTTTTAAGGTAAAATTTTATAAATATCAGGCAGGTTTCGCCCTTGTCCGTCATAGTCCAGGCCATAACCCACAATAAAGTCATTAGGTATTTTTATTCCAACATAATCAATCCTGATGTCTCTGGTCAAGGCATCGGGTTTCAGCAAAAAAGTAGCTATACTCACATCGGCAGGCTGCACCTTTTTAAGTTCACCCAGCAGGTATTCCATGGTCAGGCCTGAATCTATGATATCTTCCACAACAATTATTCTCCTGCCTTTCAGGTTTTCTTCGATGCCAATAAGCTCCCTGACACAGTGAGTGGACTCAGTGCCTGCATAGGATGAGAGTTTCACAAAACTTGTTTCGCAGTTAAAGTCAATTTTTTTCAGCAAGTCAGCGGCAAACATAAAAGAGCCGTTGAGGATAATCAGAAATACTGGTTCGCAGCCTGCGTAGTCTTTATTTATTTGTGCAGCCACATGATCCACTGCCTGCAGGATGTCTCTTTCCGGAATAGACAGTTCAAAAGTCTTGTCGTGAAGGGTTACTCTTTTCATAAAATTATTTTCATGGCTAAAGTACAAATTTCAATAATTTTCCCGACAATCTTATAAATATTTTATCTTTGTGTAGATAATTTTCTTATGAAAGCACTAGTAAGCATTATAATGGGCAGCACGTCAGACCTTCCGGTGATGGAAGCTGCAGCAAAGTTTTTCGAGGACATGCAGATACCTTTCGAGATAAATGCGCTTTCGGCCCACCGGACTCCAGATGAAGTAGCCGTTTTTGCAAAAAATGCCCATGCGCGGGGCATAAAAGTAATTATTGCCGGAGCGGGTATGGCGGCACATTTGCCTGGAGTTATCGCAGCCATGACGCCCTTGCCGGTGATTGGCGTGCCTATAAAATCGTCCTTGGAAGGATTAGATTCCGTGTTGGCCATTTTGCAAATGCCCCCGGGAATTCCTGTGGCCACGGTAGCCATAAACGGCGCCCTCAACGCTGCCATACTTGCTTTACAAATTCTTGCATTGGATAATGAAGAGCTGATGAAAAAAAACATTGCCTACAAAGAAAATCTGAAAGCAAAAATTGTCAAGGCCAACGAAGAACTCAGCCAATTAAAGTATTCATATAAAGTATGATCCGATGACAAAAAAAATACTATTATATTCCTTTCTTTTTATCGTTTCTTTCTCTCTTTTTTCGCAAAAGGAAAATGCACCTTTCGGCAGTCGCTCCGGAGCCATGGGCCATGCATCGGTAACCTTCACTGATTTCTGGTCGGTACAAAACAACCAGGCGGGCATGGCTTATTACGATAAGATAGCTGCCGGAATCTATTATGAAAACCGTTTTATCACTAAAGAACTGGGATTAAAATGTTTCTCGCTGGTGGTGCCTGTAAACAAGGCCGGAGTTTTCGGTGTTAACGTATCCAGCCTGGGTTATCGTCTGTATAACGAATCAAAAATTGGCCTGGCCTACGGTATGTCTTTCGGGAAAAATATCTCGGCCGGAGTGCAGCTTGATTATATCTATACCCATATTGGCGAAAACTATGGCAACAAGGGCGCAGTCACCTTTGAAGCAGGCATCAGGGCTGTCCTCATCAAAAATCTGGTGATAGGCGCCCACATCTTCAATCCCATACAGGTAAAACTTGCCTCATACAACGACGAACGGCTGCCCCTGATTTTTAAAATCGGCTTGTCGTACACATTTTCTGATAAGGCAGTTTTGGCTGTGGAAGTAGAAAAAGACAATAATTTTAAGCCGGTGTTCAAAACCGGACTGGAATACCATGTTGCCAAGCCGGTTTTTGTAAGAATTGGTGTTGCCACAACACCTTTTGTTTATTCGTTCGGAGCGGGTTTTGAATTTTATCATTTCAAACTTGACATTTCTGCTTCGCGCCATCCCGTGCTGGGATTTACACCGCAAGCATCGCTGGTTTACGACATACACCCGATAATTTCGAAGAAAAACATTAGCAAATAGTACTGATGAAACCACCGTTGAAAATATTGTTTTTTCTTGTTGCAGCGTTAACACTTTCATTGGCCGGCCTACCGGCCTTTTGCCAGGAAATAGAGCCAGACAGCACCATAGACGAACAGGTGCAGCAACAGATTGAAAACTACAGCGAACAAACCGAAGCCGAAATAGATTACGTGGACATGCTGGCCGATCTGGAGTATTTTCTGAAACATCCCGTGAACCTCAACAGGGCCGATTATGAAGAATTGACCGCCCTGAAAATATTGAACGAAATTCAAATCAACAACCTGATTGATCACATTCAAAAAAATGGCAAGTTATTATCGGTATATGAATTACAATCCGTTCAGGGCTTCGACGTGGACCTTATCAGCCGCCTGCTGCCATACATCACCATAGGTCCTGAAAATGAAAGGCAGACATTTAACTTCAAGGACCTATTGAGATACGGGAAAAACGATGTATTCATCCGCTACCAGCGCGGGCTTGAAAAATCGAAGGGATACGAGAAATCGGATACTACCGAACCGCATTACCTCGGCAGTCCCGACAAGCTTTATGTAAAATACCGTTATAACTATATCAACAAGGTCTTGTGCGGATTTACGGCCGAAAAAGATGCCGGAGAACAGTTTTTCAAAGGAATAAACAAATACGGATTCGACTATTATTCCGGTTTTGTCAATGTCAGGAATATTGGCATCATCAAGAGTATCCTCGTCGGCGACTTCAATGTGCAGTTTGGGCAGGGACTCACTTTATGGACAGGGCTTAGTTTTGGAAAAGGAAGCGAACCCGTGAACATCAAAAAACTCGGACGCGGCATCAGCCCCTATTCCTCCTCTTACGAATCAGGATTTATGCGTGGTACCGGATTTACCATAGGTTTTAAAAATTTTGAGCTTTCCGCTTTTTACTCCAAAAAAAATATCGACGCCTCGCTGAATGGAAGCGACACCCTGGACAATGACGAGTTTTATATCACCTCGATAACCGAAAGCGGTTACCACTACACCCAATCGCTGGCCGACAAAAAAAACACTCTGAACCAACAGGTCTATGGCGGCCACCTGGCCTATAAAACAAGAAAAATCAACATCGGTGTTACCGCCTACGGTATGCATCTGGCGGCAGAACTGCTGAAAGAACAGCAGCCTTACAATATGTTTGATTTTAAAGGAAAAAACAATTTCAATATCGGCATCGATTACAGTTATATTTTCAGAAATTTCAACCTGTTTGGCGAAACCTCGTACAGCCGTAACAAATACAATCCCAAAGGCGGATGGGCCACTATCAACGGACTTATGGTAAGCCTCGACCGTTATGTATCACTTGTTGTTGCCTACCGTCATTACCAGCGCAACTACCAATCAATGTTTGCCTCCCCTTTTCTGGAAAGTGGCAACGCATACAACGAAAGCGGGTTTTATACCGGATTGAGCATCCGTCCCCACTACAGGGTAATGATCAACGCCTATGCTGATTTTTACTCCTTCCCCTGGCTGAGGTATCTGGTCAACAGCCCATCCAAAGGCTTCGACTGCAACCTCCAACTTCAGTACAAGCCTACAAAAAAGATTAACATAGTGCTTCGCTATAAATATGAAAATAAGCAAACCAACAGCGATGATGAAGACGCCGCTATTGATTATCCCGTTCCTTATACCCGTCAAAACTACCGTTTCCAGGTGACTTATCCCGTATCTGCATCACTGAATATGGGCAACCGTGTGGAAGTATCGCGCTATAAAAATCATACGGCAGACCCCGAATACGGATATATGATTTATCAGGACATACGGTACAAATCCAACAAATTCCCGCTGGCCGCCTCGTTTCGTTTTGCCCTGTTCGACACCAAATCGTACGACACCAGGATGTACGCCTACGAAAACGATGTGTTGTATGCGTATTCCATCCCCAGTTTTTATGGCAAAGGGATACGTTATTACCTTATGTTGAAGTATAAACTTGGCCGGCATATCGATATCTGGTTGCGTTTTGCCCAGACATTTTATAACGATAGAAATGTGATAGGCTCAGGCTGGGACGAAATCAACAGCAACAAAAAATCCGAAATCAAAGCTCAGGTAAGGTTTAAATTTTAATGGTCCAATGCGGTGGTTACACTGCCCGTGACAGGTGTTTCACACATCTGGTCAGTAATAGCATGTCAATGAAGATAAAATATTTTTCGTTTTTTTCGGTTAATAATGTCAGTAAAAAATAAATCGTCGTTACCACACGAAAAATATTACATAAGCTCCGTGACATTTTTCTTCAAATATTATTTTTCCCTGTTGTCATTTATGATGCTATTAAATATAGCCGTAACGCAGGGACAAAAAAATACGGACTATTATATGGGCAAAGGCCAGGAGGAACTGCAAAAAAATAATTTCACCGGCGCCATTGCGTTGTTTAACAAAGTTATCGAAGAAAAAAAAGAAAACCATCTCGCCTATTTTTACCGGGGTTTTGCAAAAATGCAATTGGGAGATTTGATTGGCGCCGAAAGCGATTTTGAACGAACCACCATGATACACCGGGGTTATAGTGGAGGATACTATTACCTTGGCATCATCAAAGCAGAAAAAAAAGACTATTTTGATGCCCTGAAAAATTTTGACAGGGCCATTGAATTAAATTGCACCAACACCGATTATTTCAATGCCCGCGGCTATGTCAAGACAATGATATGGGATACCCTGGCAGCGGAAGAAGATCTTAACCAAAGTATCCTCCTGAACAATGCCAACGTAAACGCCTGGTACAACAGGAGCGTGTTATGGCTTAACAGCAAAAAGTACGAAAAAGCCCTGGCCGACTGCAACAAAGCCATCGGGATAAACCCGGCCTTCGACGAATTATTTCTGTTGAGAGGGCACATCAGGCTGTGTATGGAGGATTCCCTCTCCGCCTATAAGGACTTTGAATATGTGCTTTCCCGGGACTCAGGCAACATTGCCGCTTATTACAACCTTGCCCTGTATTATCACCACACGAAAGACTATCAAAACGCTATGCGGCACTACAGCAAGGTTATCGCCCTCAATCCCTACAATTCCGAATGCTATTTTAACCGGGCCGCTCTTTATGCCGAAAATGAGCAATACCAGGAGGCTATATCGGACTATACCCATGTGATCAGCATCAACCCCCAAAACCTGCTTGCCTATTTTTACCGTGCCGAAATAAGACAGCAACAGAACGACCTGATAGGCGCAATTGATGATTACTCAAAAGTCATCAGCCTGTACCCCGCATTCTATCATGCGTATTATATGCGCTCTATGCTTTACCGTCAGATTAATGATTATGATGGATACCACCGCGACAAGATGATGGCCGAGCACCTGATGAACAGCACGGATACCACCTTGTACAACGAAACCCAGCTCAACTCGTTTAAAAGTTTGTTTGAGCTACGCACCGAGGTTGAAAACGCTGACACCTCCAGCGGAAAAATTCAATACAAATCTTATGAGATTTCCATTAAGCCGCTTTATTACCTGACGGTTGCCGATCCGGCGCAACAGACCGCCTTACCGCTCACGCCTAAGAACTATAATGCGCAGCTTGCCGAACTTAACTCGTTAAGTGAAATCCTACTGCACCTTGAATTCATCCATAACGACCAACAAGCAGGCAAAGAAAAAATCATTAAAGAGCGTGACCGGCTGCAGGAAATTGCCCTTAAGGAAAACCACAACGAGGCGCTTCTGATCTGGAGCAGTATTTTATCTGCCTCGTTGTTTAATTACAGCGAAGCTCTGAACCTGTTGACCGGCATCAGCGACTCATCCGGATTTTCTTACCTGGCATGGTTTATCAGGGGCAATATTCATTATGACCTGGGACAAAACCTGGAACAGGACCAGAAAAATATGGATCTGATTTCCGGTAATGACACTAAAGACAGAAACGACTATTATTATAAGGCCCTGGAAGACTATACGGCAGCCATAGAAAAGAATAACAAATTTACATTTGCGTATTTCAACCGTGCCTATGTCAAGACCATGCTGAACGATTACAGTGGGGCCATACTCGATTATTCCGTAAGTATTTTTTACAACACCTCATTTGCCGAAGCCTACTTTAGCCGTGGGTTGTTATATCTATTTACCGGCAATATTGAAAAAGGATGCGAGGATATCAGTAAAGCCGGAGAATTGGGGCTAAAAGAATCCTATAACCTCTTGTTCAAACATTGTAAAAAATAAATCGTGTGTTTATGATGACAAGTTCCGAACGGGAAAAAAAAACAGTGTATCTCATGATTGGGATGTATTGTAAAAAACAACGCCATCATGCGGAAATGTGCGAAGAATGCCGGCAACTCACACTTTATGCTTATGAAAAAATTGATCAATGCCGATACAACCCTAAAAAGCCAAAATGCAGCAAGTGCACAACTCATTGCTACCAAAAAGATAAACGGGAGAAAATAAGGCAGGTAATGCGTTATTCAGGGCCCAGGATGATCTTGTATCACCCGTTGGTAGCGCTCCGGCACATGCTTAGATAGTGTTTGTAGGAAAACGTCAATTTTTTCCCCGCCTGCATCGGGCAGGGTTACGCTTGCGACAAAAATGCTCATTTGCACCAGTATACTCCGCTTTTTGTCGCTTCGCAGGCCTGCCTGAATGACTTCAGTCAGGCAGGCCTCAAACTTGACGTTTTGTTGTACAAACACGAGTTTTCTTATAGGCACTAGCATTAGATAATTGTCTGATATAATTCCTATCAACTAAAGATTTATTCGGAACTTTGTCATACAAAAATGTATGCGGTTCATAACACACTTACATTAATTATTACCGGCCATGGGGCTCAACAAATATATTCCGAAAGGTTTTACGGCGATAAAGCACATTTTCTCATCGCTGCATTCGCGAAACTACCGGCTTTATTTCATAGGCCAAGGTGTTTCCCTGATTGGAACATGGATGCAGAATATTGCATTAAGCTGGCTGGTTTACAGGCTTTCGGGATCGGTATTTCTTTTAGGTCTGGTGGGATTTACCAGTCAGATACCCAGTTTTATTCTTTCACCTTTTTCAGGGGTGATCAGTGACAGGTATAACCGGCTTAAATTAATGAAACTTGCACAGATTTTTTTCATGCTTCATGCACTGGCTATGGCTGTTTTGGTACTGACCGGCGCCATACAGGTATGGCATATCGTAACCTTAAGTATTGTTTTTGGTATTATCAACGCTTTTGACGCACCGGCCCGGCAATCACTGGTCATCGATCTGATTGATAACCCCAAAGACCTGGGGAACGCCATCGCATTGAATTCAGCAATTTTCAACGCCGGGCGTTTAATAGGCCCGGCTATTGCAGGTATTACCATTGCCATAGTTGGTGAGGGCATCTGTTTTCTGTTGAATGCCCTGAGTTTTGTCGCGGTTATTGCCGCACTGATGCAGATTAAGATTCCGGCTAGACAACAGTCCATCATTCCCGGAAAATTTAAAAAGAGTTTCTCGGAGGGGTTCCATTATACCTTCCATTCCATGCCGATACGCACTTTGATTACCATGTTGGCTGTTTTAAGCCTGATCGGCCTTCCGGTGGTAGTTCTTTTACCGGCATATGCCAAAGAAATCCTTCATGGAAATGCTGATACTCTTGGATACCTTATGTCCGCCCTGGGCGCCGGCGCACTGTGCGGTGCGCTGTATATGGCATCACGCAAAACAGTGCTGGGGCTGGGAAGAATAATTTCTGTAAGCATCGGAATTTATGGCCTGGCTTTAACGTTAGCATCATTTTCGCACATAGCCTATCTTTCAATGATGATTTTTTTCTTCGCCGGGCTCACTATGGTTCTTTCATTATCTTCAATAAACACGATGCTTCAGACCATTGCCGATGAAGATAAACGGGGGCGGGTGATGAGTTTTTATGCTATGGCGCTGATGGGAACGACACCCATTGGCAATCTCCTTTCAGGAACGCTGGCCAGTGGGATTGGTATACCTTACACATTGCTGATTTCAGGAACCATAACGATTTTATCAGGCGTATGGCTTTGGGTAAACCTCAAAGCGCTCAGGAAGTATGTGCGCCCTATATACGTTAATAAAGGCATACTCCCGGGATTACCACATGATATTAATTAATTTGGAAAAATTGCATTTTTAACCAGACCTTTTCACAAATGAAAGAAGTGAAATTTGTTTATTTGGGAGGTCGATGTGGGCAGCAGGTTAGGTAAATCCCGACAAAGAAAATATATAAAGAAGCCAATCATTGCAGGGTTACCCTATTTTCTTTTGTCTGCTCGAAGGGTGAAAAATTCTTATGAATTTTTCAGGTTAAGGGATTACAGTATTGTCGTAATCAATAAACATTTATAAACCACATATTTCAAGGAAACATAAAATTTATGCTTGTCTAATTAAAAAATTTGACTATGTTTGCACCTTATAATTTAAAACTAAAAAACTATGTTTAAAAATCATCCTAAGGGTTTATTGTCGGCAGCGTTGGCTAATATGGGAGAGCGTTTCGGGTTTTACACCATGATGGCCATCCTCGTGCTGTTTCTTCAGGCAAAATTCGGTCTTTCAGGCCCCAATGCCGGAATCATTTATTCCATTTTTTACTTTTCGATTTACATTCTTGCCTTTGTTGGCGGACTCATTGCTGATAAAACCAAGAACTTTAAAGGCACTATCCTTATAGGCTTAATTATGATGGCTGTCGGGTATTTTCTGATTGCTATCCCTACATCAACTCCGGTTCCTGAAAATTCTTTTAATCTTTTACTTGGGATGACCTGCGGCGGATTGTTTGTTATTGCCTTCGGTAACGGTTTGTTCAAAGGCAACCTGCAGGCTCTTGTCGGTCAGATGTACGACAACGAAAAATATGGGAAATTACGTGATTCTGGATTTTCCATATTTTATATGTTTATCAATGTGGGTGCCATCTTTGCGCCACTTGCAGCTGTAGGCGTAAGGAACTGGTGGGTAACGTCTCATGGATTTGAATACAACTCTGCAATGCCGGAATTGTGCCATTCACAACTGAATAACACAATCAGCGCAGAAGGCCTAACCAAACTTCAGGAATTCGCCGCACAATTTAATTATGCCGGAACCGACATAACAACTTTCGCCAATAAATACCTTAACGTGTTTGCTACAGGTTTTCATTATGCTTTTGCAGTAGCAATCTGTGCTATGTTAATTTCACTGATTATCTACATTGCCAACAAAAAGAAATTCCCGAATCCTAAAACCAAGGAAGAAGTTGCCAATGCCAATATTAAAGAAATGGATGCTAAAGAAGTCAAGCAGCGCCTTTATGCATTGTTTGCAGTTTTTGCCGTGGTTATTTTCTTCTGGTTCTCATTCCATCAGAATGGGTTAACACTTACTTATTTTGCAAAAGACTACACAGACCTGAGCAAAATCAGTATTAACCTTGGGTTTACCGAAATAAAAGGTGCAGAATTGTTCCAGTCAATTAATCCATTTTTTGTTGTATTCCTTACACCGGTGATTTTAGCTGTTTTCGGCGCTTTACGGGCCAGAGGAAAAGAACCTTCAACTCCTAAAAAGATTGCCATCGGAATGGGTATCGCTGCAAGTGCCTATCTGTTAATGGCACTGGGTTCAATGGGAATTCCTACAAAAAGCGAACTTACAGAAATGGGAGGATTGCCCGATGCTCAGCGTATCACACCCTTCCTGCTGTTAGGCACTTATTTTATCCTGACTGTGGCCGAACTCTTCATTTCGCCGTTGGGAATATCCTTCGTTTCGAAAGTGGCTCCTCCCAAATATCAGGGTATGATGCAGGGATTATGGCTTTGTGCCACTGCTGTCGGAAACTCGCTGCTGTTTATCGGAGCTGTATTGTACGACATTATTCCTATTTCCGGCGTATGGACCGTTTTCATCGTGGCCTGCTGTATTTCGATGGGGACAATGTTCTTCATGCTACGATGGCTGGAAAGAGTTGCCAAATAAAATTCCAAAAGAGGCTTAACGGCCTCTTTTTTTTTTATTAATTCCTAAACCCGAAAATATCAAAACAATGAAAAGAATTTTATTTGTTCTTGCCCTGTTATCTTATTTTTCAGGTTCTTTTGCACAATTTCAGGTTGGCCACCGCACCATCACTTTCCAGGATCCGGCGCGTAGCAACCGCAATATCGAAACAGAAGTTTATTATCCGGGAACCACGGCGGGCGACAATGCTGCCCTTGCCAACGGACAATTCCCCATAGTTGTTTATGGCCATGGCTTCCTGATGGGTGTATCGGCATATGAAAATGTATGGACGGTCCTCGTTCCCATGGGATATATCGTGGCCCTGCCTAAAACAGAAAGCGGAACACCAGATCATTTGGAATTTGGTCGTGACCTTGCTTTCCTTATCAATCAATTAAAATCAGAAGGGACAAACAGCTCGTCGCCTTTTTATCAGAAAGTCAGCGCCACCTCCGCCATTATGGGGCATTCGATGGGTGGCGGTGCTGCATTCCTGGCCTGCGAAAACAATTCCGTACCTAACGTGATGGTTACCTTTGCCGCTGCCAATACCAACCCATCGTCAATTCATGCGGCCACCAATGTTAGCATCCCGGCCATGGTAATAGCAGGCGAAATGGATTGTGTGGCGCCACCCGATGAACACCAGACACCCATGTTCGATTCGCTTTCTTCACCATGTAAAACCTTTATCAGCATCAAAAACGGCGGACACTGTAACTTTGCCGACTACAATTTTATATGCACTACAGGTGAAGAAAGCTGTCATCCCGGCGGTGTACCCTTGTCGCGGGCCGAACAGCAGCTTACGGCCATGAATTTTGTTATGCCTTATCTGGATTACTTTTTAAAAGGAAACAACGCTTCATGGAACAACTTCCTTGATTCATTAAACAACTCCACGAAAGTTACCCGCATCCACAGTTGCACCATCAATCCATCAGCGATAAACACCAATGAATGCTCGCTGCCTGCTATGACCTTATTCCCCAACCCTGCCTCAGGCCAACTGAATATTAGCTTTGCAGAGGATAAAGAGGTACGTATTGAAATTACGGGTATTACCGGAAACAAACTGTTTAGTTCCTGTCATAAAGGCCGGCAGGTATGTATTGATATCAGCCACTTCTGCCAGGGCATATATTGGGTAACCATGATTGGTGAAAATGGTCAGAAAGTTACTCAAAAATTCATCAAAATGTAAGGCTTGATTTTTCATAAAATGTTCAGGTAGATTTTTCAGGGAATGATTTTGTTTACCTTTGCCGGCACAACGGCGACATTGTTTTGTGCACAACAGGAAAATATCCGTTGAAAAGAAATCGGTTCATTTACACAAAAAGATTGACTCTCCAGATTTTAAATGGCAACACAAGAACTAAAAAAACTATTGATACTCTTCAAAGGACTGGTTTCGTTTATAATTTTCATCATCACTTCACAGGTATTTACCTTATTGATTCCTGCGCCTTTTACACACAAAAAAAAGAAAGCTGATGATTTTTACACCCGGCTGTTAGTAGGGTATGCACGCTTTGTGATTAAAACGCATTTTAATATCCGGGTACGATATATCAATAAAAAGAAAAATACCTTTGATAAGCCGGTAATGATAGTATGCAACCATCAGTCGTTTACCGATGTAGTGGTTACTACGGCTTTCGATTCAAAAGTTTGTGTACTCAACAACAACTGGCATGATAATGTCTGGGCCAGGTTTTTCCTTACAAAATATATAAACCTGTTTTCTATTTACAAAGAAAAAAAACTGCTGGTTGAAGAGCTCAGGACACCTGTAAAAATGGGATGTCCGTTACTGATATTTCCCGAAGGTAAAATGAATAAAGACGGAACGATATCGCGTTTTCACAAAGGAGGATTTTTTGTTGCAGAAAAACTCAGGATGGACATACAGCCCGTAGTGATATTTTATTCGCCGCAAATACTGAAAAAAAGCTGGTTTTACCTCAAGCACGGTGATGTCTTAGTAAAATTTCTTGATCCGGTAACCGTGGAAAGTCCCGGATATGGCGCCACTTACCAGGAACTCACTGATAATGTCATGCGGCTAATGCGTACTGAATTCAAACAGCTCAGCGCACAGTACCATCAAGGTGATTTTTGAACAGCGGCAATCCAAAAAAAGATAATTTTGTAAGCTAAAGATAATGGAATGGTATTGAATATACTTATTGGCCTGTTACTGCTGACTGTTGCTGTGATTCTAATTTATTTTTTACGTGCTTACAAAAGGCATCCGGCGGTTCCTGCCACAGACCTGACCGATTATCAGCCCGTGCAAAAATCCGACCGTATGCTTCAATTGGGCAATAATTGGTGCCACCTCAATTCGAGAGGGCTTTATGAAATGTACATTGAAGGAGCGCCTTATGAGCGCGGCATCATTAATGGCCGGCTGACCGAAAAGCTGATCTATACTCAGGAAAACCTTTTTATTGAAGAGATAAAAAGAAGGATACCCAACAACTTTTACCTTCAGTTTCTTAAAATTGTTTCTTTATGGATGAACCGCAAGTTAAAGGGAAATATCAGCAAGGAATACGATCTTGAAATTTACGGGGTTTCTCTTTCGGCATCAGCCAGGTTCCGGATGATAGGCCCTGCTTATTTGCGCATACTCAATTACCATGCGGCTCACGATATAGCCCACGCCCTGGTGAATATCAACCTGGTCGGGTGCACAGCATTTGTTGCTTCAGGAAAACACACGCCCGACGGCAACCTGTTACATGCACGGAATTTTGATTTTTACGCCGGTGATGAGTTTTGCAAAGAGAAAATTATTTCTTTTTACGCGCCCGACCGGGGCAACAAATTCGCCATGATCACCTGGGGCGGCCTGGTAGGAACAGTTTCGGGCATGAATATGCAAGGTCTGGCCATTACGGTAAATGCAGCCAAATCAAAAATGCCCCGCAGTATCTCCACACCGGTTACCATACTGGTCAGGGAAATGCTGCAATATGCCGGCACTATCGAAGAGGCCGTGGCAATTGCCCGCAAGCGCAGAATTTCAGTATCCGAATCTTTTCTGGTAAGCTCCGGCAGGGATAACAAAGCACTGATTATCGAAAAAACTCCTTACCGGACCGAAATTTTTGAACCGGACAACGGCCAGATTATCTGCACCAACCACTTTCAGTCGGAGGCCCTTAAAAAAGACCCGATGAACATACGGCAGATCAACGATACGGCCTCAATGTACCGGTACCAAAGAACCCGTGAGTTGTTTGAACGAAGCGGGCAAATTACAGTTGAAAAAGCCGTAGGGATACTAAGAAATCGCCTAGGGTTGGAGGATAAGCCGATAGGTAACGGCAACGAATACACCCTTAACCAGCTGCTGGCCCATCACGCCATCATTTTCAAGCCCGGCGAATTAAAAATGTGGGTTTCATCAGGGCCGTTCAACCTTGGAGAATTCTTATGTTATGACCTGAATACGGTATTCGGGAAGCCCTCATCCATCAAGGATACCTGTAATATAATCACAGAAACCCTTGTAATACCGGGCGATCCCATGCTGACCAACGGAGAATTTGAGAAATTTGAAAGATTCAAGCAAATTAGGAAAGAGTTGCTCGCAACTCATGAAAATCAAGGCATAGTGAATGCTTTGATTGAAGAAATGATTGGCCTTAACCCTGAATACTTTTTATCCTACAGCACCGCCGGCGATTACCTCCGTAGGAGAAAAGACTATACACATGCAACTTCTTATTATCGTATAGCCCTCCAAAAAGAAATCCCTACCAAAAAGGAGAAAGAGGAAATCCGCAAACACCTTGATCTTTGTGAAAAAAAAACCTGCGCAACCGATGGATGACCTGGCTGACATAAAAGCTGTTTTCGATGAACTGCACTGTTGTGTGATTATGCCGACGTATAACAACGCCGGCACCATCGGCAAGGTATTGTCGGAGGTGCTTGAATACACGGGCAACATCATCGTTGTTAACGACGGATCGACCGATAAAACAGGGAAGATTCTGGAAAGCTTTTCCGGCATTCATATTTTGGATAATAAAAAAAACAAAGGCAAGGGCTATGCGCTGCGAAAAGCCATCAGGTATGCACATAGCATGGGTTTTCGGTATGGGATAAGCATAGATGCCGACGGACAGCATTTCGCATCCGACCTGCCTGCTTTTCTGAAGAAAATAATGGAAGTGCCTGGAGCAATCATCATCGGGTCAAGGAACCTGCAAACGGAAAACATGCCGGCAAAAAACAGTTTTGGCAATAAGTTTTCGAACTTCTGGTTTTATATTGAAACCGGCCGTAAACTGCCCGACACGCAATCAGGCTTCAGGGCCTATCCCTTGTACCTGTTACACAAAAAAAGATTTTTTGGCCGGAAATATGAATTTGAAGTGGAAGTGCTGGTACGTTCGGCCTGGAGTGGCATCAGGACCATACCCATCCCTGTGAGTGTCTATTATCCACCGGCCGGTGAACGTGTTTCGCACTTCAGGCCGTTCAGCGATTTTTTCAGAATAAGCGTTTTAAACACGATACTGGTTTTTTTAGCTTTCTTTATTATTAAACCTTTAGCACTGCTGAAATTTATAAAGAAAAAAATGACGTTCGATGTTGCTACCCGGCAAAAAAAAACTGCAAAAAATCCCACCAATAACCAACCTTAGCGCAGCATGAGTTTTATATTTCTTAAAATATATGATTTTTTCAGGCAACGAAGGTTTTTGTTATTTGTGGTTTTGTTTCTTTTAGTTGCGTTTTTTCTGTTTATGGCAACACGAATAAGGGTCAGCGAAGACATCACCGATTTTTTACCCAAAACAAAAGCTACTGAAAATATTCATGAGGTGTTACGCATGGTAAATTCTGGGAACGACCTTGGTATTATCCTTACGGATAACAATCCTGAAGCTGATCCCGACAAACTTATTTCCTATGCCGGAGAAGTCAACCGGAACCTCGAAAACCTGCAGGTTCAGGGTATGGTGAAAAATATTACCTGCAAGTTTGACGACAATTATTTTGCCGGCACCTATGATTTAATTCTCAGAAATCTTCCTTTTTTCCTTGACAGAGAAGATTATGATCGTATAGAGAAAATGCTGACTCCGGAACATATTGACTCGGTAATGCTCAGCAACTATAAACTACTGCTTTCCCCTGCCGGAACCTTCCTGAAAAAACAAATTGTCAGCGACCCGCTCAACATTGGCAGTTTGGCAATGGAAAAAATGCGCATGCCTGGCATTGGCAGCAATTTCAGGATTTATAAAAACCATATTTTTTCGCAGGACCTCCGCCACCTGTTGATGTTTGTTCAATCCAGTTATCCCGCCAACGAAAGTTTTCATAACAAAAAGCTCATCAAAGAACTTGACAATATCATCCGGGAGCATAAGGCAAATACCGGCAGGGAATCGCTTACCATACAGTATTACGGAACGGTAGCGGCTTCCGTGGGAAACTCCGTGCAACTAAAGAAAGACGTGGTCGTTACCCTGGGTATTGCGATACTGATATTATTCATTTTTTTCAGTGTGTTCTTTCGCAAAAAAACCACTTTCATCCTGGTTTTGATACCGGTGGTTTTTGGCGGTCTGTTTTCCATGGCCATCCTGTCGCTGCTTAACGATGACATCTCGCTCATCGCTCTGGGAGCCGGATCAATAATCCTTGGCGTGGCGCTGACTTATTCCATACATTTTTTTTCGCATTACCGTCATACAGGTTCGGTCCGACAGGTCATCAAAGACTTATCTTTGCCGCTGACACTTGGCAGCGTAACCACTATAGGCGCGTTTTTGGGGCTCTTGTTTGTCAGGTCGGAAGTTCTCAACGATTTCGGCCTGGCCGCTGCGATGTGCCTGCTGGGGTCGGTACTGTGTACCTTGATATTTTTGCCTTTCATAATAAAACACAAGAATGAGGAAACAGGCGGCCCTTCAAAGACGAATATCATCGACAGGATATCGGCTTACCACCCCGAACGGAATCCTTATCTGATAGTGGCTCTGGCTGTCATCACGGTGTTTTTGTTTTTTATGGCCGGGAAACCCGGCTTTGAAACCGACATGAATACACTCGGCTACACCCCGGAAAAACTGAGACAGGCCGAAACTACTCTTCAGCATATTTCGGGAGATGCTTCACGCCAGGTTTTCCTGATCAGCAAAGGAGATAACCTGAACGCCGCGTTGCAACACAACGAAAATGCCTGCAGAAAAATTATGGATTTGAAGCTATCCAAAGCGTTTTGTCAAATCCAGAGCGTTTCCCCCCTCCTGCCCTCCGATTCGATGCAGCAAGTTAAGGCAGGTCTGTGGAAGGAATTCTGGAATAATAAACGCAGGCAAAACACAAAAAACCATCTTGCCGAAAGCGCCCGCCAATACGACTTTAGCGAGGATGCTTTCCATGATTTTTATTCACTTCTCGATAAGAATTATTCATGCATTAGTCCAGGAGACTTTGGATGGCTCAAAGAACATTTTGCCCAACCCTATATCCATCATGATGAAAAGAACAACTACGTATTTAGCCCGTTGAAAATAAAAAACCAAAGGTATGATCAGGTGCTGGCCGCCATCCCTGAAACTACGAATACCCTGGTGGTGGAACCCTCAAATATCCTGACTCAGTTTATTGAAATCATCAAAAAAGATTTTAATACGATACTTCTCATTTCATCTCTGCTGGTTTTTTTGTTCCTGTTAATCTCTTATGGCCGTATAGAACTCGCCATCACGGCATTTATCCCCATGCTGATCAGCTGGGTGTGGATTTTGGGCTTCATGAGCCTGTTCCATATAAAATTTAATATTTTCAGTATCATCATTTCAGCTTTTATCTTCGGCCTGGGCGATGATTTCAGTATATTTATCATGGACGGCCTGCTTCAAAAGTATAAAAAAGGAATCGACCTGCTTGACTCCTACAAAACAGCAGTATTACTGTCGGCATTTACCATGTTTGTTGGCATAGGCGTATTGATATTCGCCAAACATCCTGCCCTGCGTTCTATCGCACTGCTCACAATTATCGGGATGTTTTCCGTGGTTTTCTGCTCGTACACCATTGCTCCTGCCTTATTCCGCGTATTGGTTTACAAAAAAAACAAGTTCCGGAAATTTCCTCTTACCGCTTACGGTATTAGTTATGCCGTGGTGTGTTACACTTACTTTCTGCTTGGATGCATCATCACAGCCCTGCTGGGACTTACCATCTATAAAGTACTGCCCGTTTCAAAAAAGAAAAGACAGTTGTTGTATCATCAGACCCTGTACGGGGTTTGCCGGTCAACCATGTATCTCATGTATTTCACCAAAAAGAAAATCATCAACTTTACTCCCGGCACGCTGAAAGAGCCGGCGGTTATCATCGCCAACCACCAGTCGATCATTGACATTCCGTTATTCCTGATGTTTTCGCCCAAAGTCATCATGATTACCAACGATGCGTTTTACAATTCTAAACTGATAGGCATCATTGTGAAACTGGGAGGTTTCTTACCTGCATCACTGGGGTATGACGTTATAGCCCAAAAAATAAAACCGGTAGCCGAAGCAGGATATTCCGTCATAATTTTTCCTGAAGGAACCCGCTCTACCGACGGGCATATCGGGCGTTTTCATAAAGGCGCCTTTTATTTAGCAGAACAGCTTCACATGGATATCCTGCCCATTGTGAGCCACGGCACGGGCAACTATATTGCCAAAGATGACTTACTTGGCAAAAAAAGCCTGATAACCGTTAAGTTTCTCGACCGAATAAAACCCGGCGATACTGCCATGGGGGCCAATTACACCGAACGGACAAAAAATATTCAGCATCATTTCAGACAGGAGCACCAAAAGCTCTTAAACGACTATTACAGTGACACCAGACTATACCGCGATATTTTAATAAAAAACTTTATTTACAAAGGCCCGGTTTTGGAATGGTACACGCGGATAAAATCAAAATTGGAGAATAATTATAGCCAATACAACGACATCATTCCGCGCGATGCCCGTATAATAGACATTGGCTGCGGCTATGGCTATTTATCTATGATGCTGGCCTGGGTATCGCCCAAAAGGAAAATTGTGGCCATAGATTACGACAGGGATAAAATTGATGTAGCCTCACACTGCCTGTCAAAACCGCCTAATGTTATGTTTTCTCACGAAGATATCACCAGCTATGAATTTGGGAATAGCGATGTTTTTATTCTGAGCGATGTACTGCATTACCTGACTCCCGAAAATCAGTTCGGCATACTGCACCAATGCGTTGACAGGCTGAATGCGGGGGGAATAATTTTGATCAGGGATGCGAATAAAGACAGTGAACGGCAACATAGAAAAACACGATGGACAGAGTTTATGTCTACAAATTTTGGGTTTAACAAAACCGCAAACGACAAACTTCATTTCTTTTCGGCAGCAAGACTGGCGGATATTGCAGCATCACTGAATGTAAATGTTCAGATAATAAAAAATCCAAGGATAACCTCCAACACCCTGTATTTAATAAAAAAATAACCCCACGAAAAGATAAAAACTCCTTTGCCCGCTATTATCGTCATCTACACGAAACAAATTCATTTTTATTGTGATGAAACGATAGTATCTTTGCATCCGGATTTTAATGTTGTGTCATTATCGTTCACATTCGTGCATGTATTAACGACTCATCAGTTTCAACCTTTTAGAATATTCTACACAAAGGAACCAGGCGTTTATGGATAATAAATTTGATGTCATCATTATCGGCAGCGGCCTTGGCGGTTTACAATGCGGCTATATCCTGAGCAGGGAGGGAATGAAAGTCTGCATACTTGAGCAACATAGCCAGATTGGCGGCTGTTTGCAGAATTTTACCCGCGATAATTGCGTGTTCGATACCGGCGTTCATTTCATCGGAGGCCTGGACGAAGGCCAGGTGCTGAACCGTTATTTTAAGTACTTCGGGTTGATGGACAAACTGGACCTGAAACGCATGGATGCAAATGGTTTCGACACCATCAATTTTGCCGGAGATCCCGTGGAATACAAGTTTGCCATGGGGCATGAGCATTTTGTGGATGGCCTCTGCCACCATTTTCCGTCCGAAAGAAAGGAACTGGAAAAATATGTCGGCAAGCTGAAAGATATTTGCAATCATTTTCCGCTGTACAGCATAAGAGAAAACGAATTTCAGGTGTCAGAGCTTCAGTTGTTTTCGGAAAATGCTTTCGATTATATCAGATCGGTTACACATAACCGCAAATTACAAAATGTGCTCGCCGGGAGCAACCCGTTGTATGCAGGCATACCCGAAAAAACCCCGCTGTATGTCCACGCCCTGGTCAATAATTCTTTTATCGAAAGCTCGTGGCGGGTGGTGAAAGGCAGCTCACATATAGCTACTATCCTTGCAGAATCCATAATTGAAAATGGCGGCACTATTTTTAAAAAATCCAAGGTAGAGGAATTTATTTTTGACAACAAAAAACTCACCGGCGTAAAACTCACCAATGGCGAATCGTTTTTTGCCACCAATATTATTTCCAGCATACACCCCGCAAAAACCATTGAAATGGTTGACAGGACAAAAATCCGCAGCGCCTACAGGGAACGTATCTTAAATCTGGAAAATACCACGTCAAATTTCATCATGTATATAGTCTTTAAAAAAGACGCCTTCGAATACCTGAACCATAACGTATATTACTATAAAAACAACAACGTATGGTATTCGCATGATGTCCGCGGAAAAGGCTGGCCCAATAACTACCTGCTGATCACGCCTTCAAGCGAACAACAGCAAAATTTTGCCGACTGCGCTACCATCCTTACGTACATGTCAATGGATGAAGTCAGAAGATGGGAACATACCACTATTGAACACCGTGGTGATGATTACCAGGCCTTTAAACAGCAAAAAGCCGAACAACTGCTCGACACCGTAGAAATCCGCTTCCCCGGTTTCCGCAGTACCATTAAAAAATATTACACCTCCAGTCCGCTGACTTTCCGGGATTATACCGGTACAGTGGACGGCTCTATTTATGGCGTGGCCAAGGATTGCCACGAACCTCTGAAGACTCTCATCATGCCGAGGACAAAAATACCCAACCTCTTTCTTACCGGCCAGAGCATTATTCTCCACGGCGTACTGGGCGTTACTATTGGCTCGGTAACTACCTGTGCCGAACTGCTTGGAATGAAATATCTGGTGGAAAAAATTAATAACACCTGAGTATGTCTGCTGAATGTGTCCTCAGCGGCAACATAAAGCCTTTCAAAAAATAAATGTCTTCAAAACAACATTTTTTATCTATGACAATATATGCATAGCAACAAAAGTTATTTCAAATTGACTTATCTTTGCACTCCGTTTTACAAGCAGATGACTACATCATTTGGATACTTAAACAGATTATTAATAAACTAAGAAAAATTCTAATCCATGCAACGCATAAAATTCAAACTTATCTACCCTAAATGGGAAAAACTCGAAGGACAAACCACTTTTAATCTGCCACCACATGGCCCGGTAGTTATGGCTGCCGCCTTACCCGATTATGTTGATGTGGAATTTACGGACGAAAATGTAGACGAAGTTATTTTTAACAATGATGTTGACTTTGTTGGCATTTCTATGATGCTAACGAGCCAGATAAAACGCGGATGGGAAATTGCCACCGAATACCGTAAGCGGGGCAAAAAAGTGATTTTTGGCGGGATATCCACCATGCTGCATGCCGAGGAAACTCTGGAATATGCCGATTCAATATTTCTTGGTGAAGCCGAAGGACGTATGGAAAAAGTTTTTGAGGATTTTGCCAACAATAAATTGCAGAAAGTTTATAATTACCTCACCGTACACCCTGATATCAATACCATCGGCCCTGCCCGCAGAAGTATTCTGAACACGGAAAAATACTACCACAAAGGAGTGCGTATGGTGGACCTTTTCCATGCTTCGCGTGGATGCAAATACAACTGCTACCCTTGCGCTGTAGCCTACCTCGGAGGAAAATGCTTCAGGCCGCGCCCCATCGACAAGGTGGTTGAAGAACTGGCCACCATCGATAACAACAGGCTGTTTATCGTGGACAACTCACTGGCACAGGATAAACAATGGGAACTCGACCTCTTCCGCGAAATGATCCCCTTCAAGAAAAACTGGTGCTCCCACCCTATTGAAGACGACGATGAAGTACTCGACATGGCGGCACAAGCCGGAGCATGGTTTGTATATCAGGCCGTATTCGATACTTCGGACTATATCAAAAACAGAATAAAACGTTACCACGACCATGGAATCGCGGTAGAAGGCACTATCCTACTGGGAACCGACGACCATACTGAAGACGACATTAAACGGCTGATCGACTTCCTGCTCGAAGTCAACCTCGACCTGGCCGAATTTACCGTACTTACGCCCTTCCCACACACCAAAGCTTACGACGACATGCTCAGGCAAAACCGCATCATCGATAAGGACTGGAATAATTACAACGCCGGTAAAGTGGTCATTCAGCCTAAACAGATGACTCCTGAAAAACTCCAGGAATTGTACCATTATGCATGGGATACTTTTTACAAAGATGAAACCCAGTCGGAAAAAATGTTTAAGCTTTTCCGCTCGGTCATCATGAAAGAAATCGCCAATGGCACCTACAAACCCATACGCGAAGAATTATCAAGAAGCAGTTTTGGGAAAAAAGTAATTAGATAATCAAAAAGCTCACCTGGTATTATGATTAAGCATTTCAACAACGAAAATAATTCTGAATATTTTACTGAAGTATACGATTTCAAAGGCCAATGGGATGCCCCCTCACGCTGCGGACTTAAAATTGTGGAAAACAACGGGCAAACCATTATCATTGCCACCGAACTCTACGCTGAAAACCCCGGCACCTCGGTAACAAATTTCTGCGCACCCCTGGCAACACAAATATGCTCCGAGTTTGCCATTGACCATGACAAGGTAATTTTTATCGTGCACACACCGGATGCTAAATCAAAACTGACATTTTTAAATGAAAGTTTTTTTCAGGTTGACTTTGCATGGACCGGCTCCAAATTTACCGACCCAAAATGGAGCCAGATAGAAAAAGCAAAAGTTGATAATTTAATACAAAACAGCAAATCCTGATGCGGAAAAATCGCATTACCGAATTCATAAATTAAATTATGTTTGAATATCGATTATCGGTACGTGGCTATGAATTGGATTCATACAACCATGTTAACAATGCCGTTTACCTGAACTACTACGAACAGGCCCGCTGGCAGCTTATGAAAGAAACCGGCCTCCTCGAAAAACTACAGAACGAAAAAATTCTGGTGGTAGTTACCGAAATCAATATCAGGTATTCCAAAGAAGCCCGTTTGTTCGACAATATTCTCATCAAAAGCAAGGTGGAATTTTCGGGGCCATACATCGTCTTTAAACAGTATATGTTCAACGAAGATGATAATATTCAGATTTCGCACACCACCGTTAAAACCATCCCGCTGAATCAGGACAGGGTGCCCTGCGGCCTTGCTAAGGAATACGAAGTATTACTCGCCAAAAACAACTGAAATTGTCCCAATCAGCTAATATCCTTATCGAAAAAAAAGGCTGTATTTCAGTGTTGAAAATAAACAGCCCCCCGCAAAACTATCTGAAATCTCCTTCCTTTATCAGCAAAGAACTATTGTACAATATCGCTGATGACCAGGAAATAAAAGGGATAATCATCACCGGCACAGGGCGTCACTTTTCAGCCGGCGCCGACCTGGAAAACCTTTTTGAGCTGGTAAAATATCCTGATATTCTTAAACAAGAAATGACAGCCGGCTCGGAATTGCTTGAACAAATATCAGAATTAAAAATCCCTGTCATCGCGGCAATAAATGGTGTTTGCTGGGGCGGAGGGCTGGAAATTGCCCTGTCGTGCCATATACGGTTTGCTTCGGCAAAAGCTCTTTTTGCGTTTCCTGAAATAAATTCCGCATTATTGCCCGGTTTGGGTGGCATCGTGCGGATGGTAAAAGAGTCAGGAACTTATGCAGCCATAGCTAATGTATTATCAGGAGAAATTTTCGATGCGGAAAAAGCATTAAAATTAAATGTAGTACATCAACTGACGGAAGAAAATGTTTTGGAATATTCATTGAAATATCTGAATAGTATGCTTGAGTCAAAACCTAAAAAGGTGATCGCTTCTATTATGCAGTCAATCCATAATGCCTATAAGCTCCCGCTGCACGAAGCACTGCATGAAGAAACACTTATGTTCTGCGAACTGGCTGAGGAAGAAGCCGCAAGAAGAAAATCCGGATCATTGTAATGTACCAAAGTATAAACTGGCGTTTTGAAGATAATATCGGGTTCATTGAACTGAACAGCCCTCCGGCTAACAGCATGAACAAGCTTTTCTTCTATGAGATCCGTGAACTTACAGATAAGATCCTGAATGATGAACGCGTGAAAGCGATCATAATAAGCGGTGCAGGAAGGCATTTCTCCTCCGGAGCTGATATCAGGGATTTGTTATCGTTTGACACAAGGGATCCGCAACAGGCTAAAGATTTTTACATGGCAAACAGCCTCACCTTTAAAAGGTTTCATGCAGCTAAAATACCTGTCATTGCCGCCATCAGAGGTGTGTGTATCGGCTCTGCCATGGAACTGGCCATGGCCTGCCATTTTCGCATCGCTGCCGAAAATATTATGCTGGGTTTTCCCGAAGCAAGCTTCAACCTGATGACCGGATGCGGTGGTTCTGTTTATCTTTCAAAATTTACAGGAAAAAAAACTATGATGGAACTGATGCTTAAAGGAAACAACCTGAATGTATCAGAAGCTGAACAATTGGGGCTTATCGACAAGGTGGTCAGGAAAGATGAAATTATCGTAAAAGCAGTTAACTTTGCCCGGCAAATTTATGACAATTATAACCCGGAACTCAGAAACTATTATGTCGGGAAATTTTTAAAATCGAAATAATGTCAGATCACAGGGTTAAAATAACAGGAACGGGAAGGTTTTTGCCAGGCAAGGCGGTTCCTTTTGAAGAAACCGACCGTTACCTGGGTGAAATAACAGACGCTCCGGCATCTGTAAGCAGATGGCTTTCACGTATCAGGCCGGTGATGAAAGAAATGCTTGATATCGGATATTATCATTATGCCATCGATCCCGAAACCCGCAAGTTTACCGAAGACAATGTAACCATGGCCGTCAAGGCAGCACGCCAGGCTCTTGACATGGCCCGAATGAAACCTGAAGACATACAATTTATCGCTTATGGCAGCGCACATCAGCACCAGATGCCTACGGCCAGCGTCAGGATACAGGAAGCTCTTGGCATTGAGTATTGTGCTGAAGTATCAATACATGCTAACTGCACCTCCGCCTACAAAGCCCTGCTGATCGCTTATGAGTTCATACAATCGGGCAGATACGATAACGCGCTGGTGGTCTCATCGGGCATTTCCTCCTCAGAATTAATAGCGGAGTATTACAATCAGCCCTTACTGAAAAAAGAAGAATTGTTTCTGCGGTATTTCCTTTGCGATGGCGCAGGAGCGCTGGTACTGCAAAAAGCCACAGACCATAAAGGATTATTCGTTGAAAATGTGTTTATGGAATCTGTCGGCGGTAAGAAACCTGCGGCTATGCTCAACCATCGTCCCGCCTATTGGCAAAACCCCAAACAAGAGTTCGAAAACGGCGATCATCACCTGGCACAGATGTTTAACGAACAACTGCGCATGCATTTTCATGATGACGACGGCTCGGTGTTTTACAAAGGCCTGAAACGCATGATTGAAAAATACGGTATCGACCTTAGCACATTAAGATTCTTCCAGGTCAACTTCCCGTCAAAACATATAGCCGAGATGATTATCGAAGAATGCGGACAACTCGGAATAAAAAAAGAGTCCCTCTACACCCGGATGAACGATATGGGCTATATAGGCCCTCCTATGGTTTTCATCTGCCTCGACAAGATTTTAAGGGAAGAAAAGCTTTTCCCAAACGACCTGATCATAAGTTTTGTTACTGAAGTCAGCAAATTTATGCAGGCTGGTTTTACACTTCGTTATTATTGATTGATATGACCGACGGAAAGACACATAGCTCAAAAAGAATTTTTCTGGTCATGCCCGGACAGAAATATGTAAATTATTACGGGCAGACCGAACTCTGCAAAATGATGGGCAAAAAAAAGTTTATGGTATCCCTAGCCTTGCCTATGATTGCAGCCATTACTCCCCCCGAATACCAGGTGCGTATCATAGATGAAGAACTTGAACCTTTGCCCGAAGAAATTCCTGAAATAGTAGGCATCTCCACACTGGCTACCACAGCAAAAAGAGCCTATGAAATCGGCGACTGGTACAGGTCAAAAAGCGCTACAGTAATTATCGGAGGGCCTTACGTATCCTTTATGACCGATGAGGCCATCAAACATGCCGATGCTGTTGTGGTTGGCGAAGCTGAAAGCGCCTGGCAAAAATGCCTGCAGGATTTTGAACAGGGAGCACTGCAAAAAATTTACAATTCGGGCGAATACGTTGATTTTAAAGAAATACCCATCCCCCGCTGGGATTTGGTAGATATGAAAAAGGTGTTTCAGGTAGGCATTCAGGTTTCGCGCGGTTGTCCTTACAAGTGCGAGTTCTGCCTGGTCACCAACCTGTTTGGGCACAAAATGCGTTACCGCGAAATTTCCAACGTGGTGGAAGAAATAAAATCCCTGCCGGTAAAAAAAATGCTGTTTGTGGATGATAACCTCACCGCCAATAAACGTTACGCCCACGACCTGATGAAAGCATTGGCCCCGCTGAAGATTTCATGGGGCTGTATGTCGAGCATCGAAATTGCCCGCGAAGAAGAATTACTCACCGCGATGAACAATGCCGGATGTTTTAATATCCTTATTGGTTTTGAATCATTAAATGCAGGCAGCCTTTTCGAAACCAAAAAGAAGCAAAACCGCGACGCCCTGATCTACGAGGACGCCATTAAAAAAATCCATTCTCATGGCATACATATCACGGCCTCTTTTGTAATTGGTTTTGACAATGATACCGCGAAAGAATTTGACCACCTGTACGAGTTTACGCAACGCACAGGACTCTCTTATGTAAACTTCAATATTCTTGGTGCACCTTACGGTTCAGAGCTGCAAAAAAGGCTTACCGCCGAAGGCCGTATGTACGATATCGACACCGACATGATGGGCGGTTTGTTTCCCTGCATCCATTACTATAAGATGTCGCAGATTGATTTGTTTGACAAATATCTCGAAACGCTTACCAAAATATATTCTTTTGAATCATTGTATAAAAAGGCCAGCGTGCTTTTTGGCGATGGATACTTTCGCAAGCCATACAATGATGGGAAACCTGGCGCCGGCTTTGTGATCAGACTGCTGGCAAAACTATTCAAAGAGTATGCCTTTAGACCGGAACCATATAAGCGAAAGTTTTATAACTACATGATTTCCCTCATCCTGCGCAAAAAAGTGGCTACCGACATGGGATTCTCCCATATACTATCCATGACCAGCTATCATAATCACATCAAAAAAATAATCGGGGATGCCGATACCTACCGGCAGATGATTAAGAAATACGATATTGGGCCGTGGGAAAAAGTAAAACCCACGAAGTAGCTGTCAGCTTTCATGGCGCGAATGCTCTATCGGAGAATTACAGAAAAATTTCCGGCACAAAAGGCCAATCTATTTATAAGTGTATAAAAGAGGTTCAATGAACCAATTTCAACACTTTGCTTTCAAAGCTTTTGCCGGCATCAAACACCAGCTTAAAAGAGTATAACCCTGACGGAAGATCTTCCGCATTGAACACTAAAGTATGTTTTCCTTTTTGCTGCATCCCATTTTCCATTTCAGCCACAAGCGCTCCCAGCACATTGTAAACCTGCAGTGTCACCTTTCCATCATCAGGAATCTGGTAAACTATGGTGGCCTTGTCGCTAAAGGGATTCGGGAATCCGCTGATGCTCATATCCAATTCCGGCAAGTCGTCTCCTTGAATAAAAAACTTCGGCATCAACAAAAAAGCATCCGTAATCTCAGTCCCATATTGATTCCCAATGACACCCGTCCCTGTCAGATCAAAATTTAGTATTCCTGCAGGCAGGTCTTTCAGCGGTTCAAAAACAAACGTAATAAGCTGGTCGTTGGCCCGGGCATCAAAAAAATCAGTTGTAGCAAAAACCACCCTGATTTTCCCGTTTTCATCGGTAACAAGCAAGTCGTCATTGCTGGCAATAACTTCTTCCAAAGAGGGATTAATCTGAAGAGCACTGCCTTTTTTCTGAACTGATGGCATATAAGCCGCCCGTAGCCGGTAATCAGTGGCAGGATAATTCAACTCCAGTCCCAAAGCTGCGAGATCCTGAACCTTATTGCTTATCCGGAGAGGTATTTCAAGCATCCCCTGCTTTTGTTTTACTATCATCTCTTCACCGTCAATAATGATATCGCTATCAGGCAACGTTTTCGTCATACTCCAGTTTGTCGCCGAATCCTGATATTTGCTGCTTGAGGCATCGTAATCGCCATAACAAATAGTTTTCAGGGTAACATTCAGGTTAGCTCCAGAAACGGTAATCAAAGTATCAAAAGCCACCCAATTTCCTTTCGGAAAGTTCACCGCAGGATTGTATGGCTGGCCAATTTTTGTCCTTAACCTTGCCACATCAATAGAGTTAATGAACGAGTTATTATCCACATTGGCCGCTTTCCGGTGTTTCAAGGAAAAGTATCTCGACGGATCGCCCGTTGTGTCATGTCCGATCAGATATTTCATCAGCGCAACATCTATTGCATTAATGGAATTACCCATCTGCATGGTATCTGCAGCATATTTATCATAAGAAAGAATGTAATTCCCATCCACTACGTCAACAAATTCAAAGGCACCGGCGGCATCGCTGGTATCCCTGGCCACTTCATTACCTGCAGGCATTGATTTCAAAATCACAACCACTTTATTGATATTGTATTTTACAGCTTCATAAGTGGGCATATTCGGAGCAGGAGCTCCTGCCACTGCTTTGGCGGCATAGCGGGTTTTGCCGCTAATGACGTATCCGAAATATATCGTCACATCGTCCGTAGCGGTACATATGCCATTGTCCACCGTAAGTGTATATGTGGTGGTGGTTGCCGGTGAAGCCAGGGGCTGCGAAACGGCAGGATTGCTGAGGCCTGTTGCCGGCGACCAGCTGAATGTTCCCGGCCCGCTTGACACATCACCAATCTGTACCGGGGTGCCGGTAAATGCGGCATCGGCGCCTGCATTGGCTACAGGAACAGCAGGCTGGGCACTGATCACCACATCGGCAGACCAATCGGAAATACAATTTCCGTTACTGACCGTAAAATTATGTGTCCCGGTGGAAAGGCCGCCTATTATGCCTGTGGCTCCTGTCCCGGTGTGATTGCCCGGTTCAATTACCCAGCTTCCCCCTGGAAGGCCTGTCAGTTCCACGCTTCCTGTTGCCAGGGTGCACGTTGGCTGAGTGATAACACCCACGAAGGGTGCGGTGGGTATCGGACTGACAGTAACAACCAAAACATCTGTCTCTGTGCATACGCTCGTCCCAAGCTTTACTAAAAGTTTATAATATGTAGTATCCGTGATAACCCCTGTGATATAAACCGAGGAATCAGCACCGGGGATATCAGCAAACACAATGTTATCGGAGGAACTCTGCCACTGCAGTGTGGCTGCCTCAAAGCCGGTCAGCGGGCCGGCTGTCAGGGTAGCGCTCCCGCTCTCACAAAAAACCGAAGGCGAGGCTGATGCTGTAATGTAGGAAGGCAATACCGTAACAGTGGCTGCAACCACATCGGCACACTGACTTACCGTATCCGTAGCTGTACAGGAATACACGGTAGTTCCGGCGGAAGCTGTTTTCACATACACTGTCAATGCAGTGGCTCCGCTGTTATATGGCATGGTGCATGCCGGATCGGCAAATAAATCGTTTGCGGGAGTCCACACATACGTATCAAAGTTTCCTGCAGGAGAGCTCACGGCAATCTGTCCGGGGGTATTGTTACACAAGGTCTGATCAGCTGTCAGCGTTAATACCGGAGGTGTAGCAATAGTGGCCAAGACCTCCGTAAAGGTTCCGGCGCATAACTCGGTAACATCCCAATCATAAAACCAGTCGTAATACAAAGGGCTGGCAGCCCCGTTGTTCCAGTTTGAAGTAATGGATACTGCCCCCGATGTTATTGGATAAGTAAAGCCGGTCGTTTCCTGAACCAGTTTATTGGCACTGTTCATTCCGGAAACTATAATCAGTTTATAACCTGTTCCTGCAGGTACGGCATAATTTAAGACGACAGTCTGTGCAGTGGTCCCTGTTCCTGAATTAGGCATAAAAACAACATCGCTGGTCCCGGCGACCTGCACTCCATAGCTATTCAGCAACCTGATGGTCATTAAGGCCGGAGCTGAATTCACAGGATACACCTTAACAGAGTTAATAATAATATTCCTGGTTGTGTTAAATACCAGGCCGAAGTTGTTCCAGTTAGCGCCTGTCGATGCAGCGGGTAATGGCCTGCCGGCGGTGCTTGCCGTAGATGTTTCGGCTTTTACATAATAGGCCGTAGTGGTATCAATAACGGGAGTAGCCCATGGAGAGCCTGTTCCCAGGAGAGAGTCAGCGGCATTATACCATTTTATTACTGCTCCCGGAATAGCCGTAGCAGACAATGTTACACTTCCCAGACCGCAATGCGAACCGGGGGTTACCGAGGTCAGGTTCTGGGTCAGGGAAAGAAAAACCGGCGTAGAATTCGACGATACCGGGCCATTCTGACAGGTTACCATACAACGGTAATAAGTATCCGCATCGGGCATTACATTACATGTTGAGGTTGCTGCTCCGGAGATATCAACAAAATTTACCCCGTCGGACGATTGCTGCCATTGATACAACACACCGGTACCGGTGATGGTATGTTGCAGCGAAAGTGTTACTATTTGCCCTGTACAAAAGACAGATGTAGTGGCGAGGGTATTTCCGGGGACGGGTGTAGTGCATGTAAATACCGGCGGTGAAAGGTTTTCATCAGCACCAATATCAGGATAATTCAGGTCGCGTGGTTGGCCATCGAAATCAAATAAAATGCCGGCCACAGGATATCCGGCGGCATTCAGCAAGGGGTTGCTGGTATGCAGATCCAGGTTGGAAACAAAGGAAGGGTCAGCAGCCATTGAGTTCATGTCCTGATTGCCGGTAGCTGTCTGCCAGACTGCCAGTGAGGCCTGATCAGCATTATAATATCCCGTGAAATTATTGGTTCCTGTGGCGATGTATAAATCATTATAATTGGAAGACAAAGTTCCTCCGGACCTGTATATGCAGTACCTTTTTGAGGTACCACCGGCAGCAGAAGCATTGTCCAGGATATTGTTCAGGAGGTTGGCATTACCTCCCGCCAAATAAAAGGCAGCAACGGAAGGGATGGCATTTTCGCTGATCAGAACGGAGTTATAGTAAAAATTACCGGTACCGGTACCCGAAACGCCCAGAGCCAGCCCCCTGATTGAAATAGTGGCAGAGGCCGTACTTATCCCATGAAAAAGGTCGGCAACCATGTTATTATAAACATTGGCGGTATATCCGGCATTAACATCCACCCTTATCCCATAAACATAATTTGTTGCCGTTACCGATGTGGTACCAATTGAATAGACATTATTGTTATAAACATTAATGACGCCCTGCGCTGCTTCCACAAATATTCCGGAGGCAACAAGGGCTGTGGTGGTAACATTTCTAACTGTGTTGTGAGCAATGACTGTTCCACTCTGATTAGAAGCACGGATACCGCACGATGTGGCTGCTCCGTTACCGATATCATTGGCAGTAACAGCTCCAAAGGTACACGAGTCAATAACACAGTCCTGGTCAGGATATGCAGAACTGCCGTAAAGATAACTACCCATATAGGCGTTTTCGACAGTAACTTTCCGGTAAACATTGTAGGAATTGGTGCCTTCAACATCCGTGGCCGTTGCTGCCCGATACTGATAAATCCCTTTGGATGAATTGTTGTATCGGTTCAGCGTAACTTTTGAATTAATAATGGTATTGTGTTGCGCTCCGTTGGTAGCCGAAGCATTCCTGACCAGATAGCCAAATTCGACCGCAGAGCCCAGTGCGATAGCAATATCAATACCATCAAAAGTGATATAATCACCGCCATGAATCAATATGCCCGCATCATAAGCTCCCGTTGTGCCGGTGGGCCGGAGCACAGGATTTGCACCGGCGCCTGATTTCTGAAAAACTATGGGATTGGAAAGCGTACCGGTGGCAGTTATCGCGGGACAATCTTCGTTAAAAACCTGCCCGGAGCTCACTCCAAAAGTAACGCCCGCCGCAATGCCTTCGCTGTTAAGATAATTGATAGCCTCCGTAAAACTGTTGAAATTATCTGTCCCGTTGTGCAACATGGGATTTGTTGTAGGCAACGTATTGTCAATAGTATAAATTCCATGCAACGGGTCGGGTGTCATCGATAACAAAGAAACATCATCAATAGCGGCCGGAGGATTAGCTATATCCGACATATCAGATTTCCAACTGAAAACAAGGCGGCAAACAACACCCGGCACTCCTGTAAGACTTATTGTCTCTGTGTTCCATGCCGAAGAACTCAGCTTATACATGCCGTAACTTGCACCAGCACCGGAAATCTGATACGCAGCTGATACTTCCGTATTTGCCGTTGGAATACCCATAGCGGAACCTGCCCCAAAAAACACTTTCATATTATCCCAGTCACTAAATCCGGAGCCTTCACCCAAGGCTTTCCACTTGAACGTAAGAGTTAGTTTGGATTCTCCTGCCGGGATAATAACATCATAGTAAATATGTTGTATTGCGCTGGTTTCGTTGTAAGTCCAGGAAGTGCCCGCTGCGGAAGAAATATAAGCACAGTTGGTTCCCGTTGCCGGTACCGGCACAGAACCTACATACCAGCCATCTGTAGTGGAATTGACAGCATACCAGTTATTGGCTGCGGGGGTTCCTCCTGATTCAAAACCACCATCACCGGCAGGAGAAATCAAAGTGGTTTGCCCATTAGCCAGGCAGCTGATGACCATAGAGAATAACAAAAAAACTAGTTTTTTCATAATCAAGTAATTATATGGACATTTATATCATCGTTTGATTTAGGTATAAAAATATTCATAAAAACAATAACTGCAAAATTTTTTTATTATAAACCAGCAGCTTACCACTTATTAATTCTATGTTACCATAAGCCACAAAAAAGAGAGACTGTCTCACAATCGCGACAGTCTTTTATATCTTCAGGATTACAATAGGACGACTCACTACAAAAAAAGAGGCTGCCTTTTTGAGACAGCCTCTTTAACTTTGATAATCTTCAATCGGGATAATTTATACGAGTTTTACGTTTACCGCATTTAATCCTTTTTTTCCTTCGGTGAGTTCAAAGCTTACTGTGTCACCTTCCTTAATCTTGTCGATAAGGCCAGAGGCATGCACGAAGTATTCCTTGTCGGATTCATTATCTTTAATAAATCCAAAACCTTTTAATTCATTGAAGAATTTTACTGTTCCTTTTTTCATTGTAATAAATTATTGTGTATTAAAATATTTGCAAAGATACTCAAATATCATGAAATGAAAAAAAATTTTTATTTTTAACATTTCTTAATACTAAATATAACCCGAATATATTGTAAGTTGGCGTTTCCTTAGTGCTACATGCAAAACAAAACAGCACATGCAACAACGGGACTTTTATACGGCGGATTCCTGCAATTATTGCCAGGTCATTTTTTTGAAATGTTCAGGTTAAAAAATTTATCGTATTGGCAAAAACGTTATTTTTACTTTTTAATTCATCATGGTCCATTCCACAAAAAACTTTATTATTTATAAAGCCTCTGCAGGCTCAGGTAAGACGTATACCCTGGTAAAAGAATATCTTAAACTGGTGCTGACAGATCCCTCCAAATACAGGCATATCCTGGCTGTTACCTTTACCAATAAAGCAGCCTATGAAATGAAAAGCCGCATTATGTCAAGTCTGAAAATGCTTTCAGGCCTGGGTGAGGATACCGTCACGGAAGACGAAAAAAAATCCGTCAGAAAAAAAAATGGGGCGCTGATAAGCGAATTATGCGCAAGCTCAGGCCTGGATGAAAAAGGCCTGGCCGCCCGGTCAGGCAGTATTCTGCATAAAATTCTTCATAATTATTCTGATTTTGCCATCAGCACTATTGACAGTTTTGTACAAAAAATAATCCGCACGTTTGCTTACGACCTGAAGATTTCGCAAAATTTCGAGGTAGAGCTCGATTCCGACAGGGTGTTGTCCGAAGCTGTTGACGTGTTGATATCCTATGCCGGCTCCGATGACCAGATTACCAGGATGCTCATCGGGTTTATCGAACAAAAAATGGATGATGGCCAGAACTGGGACATCAGCCAGGACCTGAAAACATTCTCCAGACAACTGTTGAAAGAGGACACGCAAAAATTTCTCCACCTGTTTGGCGACGTTAAGTTAGCCAATTTTTCAAAAGCTATTTCCGGAATCTCCGCCCGGAGAGCCGCAACAGATAATAATGCAAGGAAACTCGCCGGCGCCGTATTAAAATTGATAGAAGACAATGATATCAACCCAAAGAGTTTTTACCAGGGAATGAGAGGCATACCCGGTTTTTTTACAAAAGTCAGTCAAAACGGCCTGGCCGGCTCCTCCCCCAATTCTTATTGCAACAGCGCCATACAGGAAGATATGTGGTATTCCAAAACACAGCCTGAAAATGAAAAGAATAAAATTGATGGCGTAAAAGACCAGATTGCCGAAGCCTACAACGCTATTATTCCTATGATACGCGAATTTCGCGACCTCGCGGTAATCGTTAAAAGCCTATATCCTTTGTCGTTGCTAAACCAGATAGAAAAGGAAACCGAAGCCTTGAAAAGCGATGCTAACCTTATTTTTATCAGCGACTTTTACCGCAAAATTCACGAACAGTTGCTTGGCGAACCCGTTCCTTTTATCTACCAGCGGGCAGGCGAAAAATATGCTCATTATTTTATTGATGAGTTTCAGGACACCTCCGTGCTGCAATTTCAGAATATGTTGCCGCTTATCGAAAATGCGCTGGCTTCGGGAAACAAAAACCTGATTGTCGGTGATGGCAAACAGGCTATTTATCGCTGGCGCGATGGAGAAGTGATGCAGTTTGCGACTCTGCCCGCCATCTATAAAAAACCTGCCCTGCCACATTTTAACGAGATTGAAAACGCGCTTTCCAGAAATATTATCTACTACGATGAGTATTCAGGACATATTCCTGATGTGAATTACAGGTCGAAAGCCGAAATCATCAATTTTAATAACAACTTGTTTAATTTTTTAGCCGGCGAAGTATTGGCCGATGAAAAAAGAAGCATCTATCTCGACACCATACAAAAGCCCCGGCCGGGTAATGATGGCGGGTATGTGCGTTTAAAATTTTTCGAGGCGGGGCCTGATTATGCGGACAGGCAGCATGCCGAAATTTTTGAGATTATCAGCCGGCTTATCTCCTTAAACACCCCGCTGAAAGACATCGCTGTCATCTGCCGTGTAAACAGGCAGGCAGCCGCTATTGCCTCCTTTTTGCTTCAAAAGGGCGTTGACGTGGTATCAAGCGAATCGCTGCTGCTGAGTTCTTCACCCAAAGTCAACTTTATCGTATCGCTACTACGGTATGTCGACAACCCTGCCGATGAGCTGGCGGCCGCTTATATCCTTAATTTCCTGCAGCACAATTACCCTGCAGACTATGACCTGAACGCCCTGATTGCTCAATATCAGTCGGTAAAATCAGCCGGTAAGAGCAAGTATCCTCTGAACGAAATTTTTGCCATTTTTCAGAAAGATATCGAATGTGTCAAGATGTCCGGCACCCCGCTATTCGACCTGGTGGAGTCGCTGGTCAGGACATTCGGGTTTCATCACCAGTCCGATCCTTTTATGGTTTATTTCCTGGATGCTATCAGCGAATTTGTGAGCACAAAAACTCCCTGCCTGCCCGATTTTATAGCATGGTGGGACGAGAAAGGCGCAACGCGCAGCATTGTAGTGCCCGAGCAACTCAATGCTGTAAAGATTATGACCATTCACAAAGCCAAAGGACTCGAATTTCCTGTGGTTATCTACCCGTTTGCCGATGAAATGCCCGGCAGCAAAGGCGCCAGCGCATGGGTGATGAACTCTTTTGACTATTGTCCTGAAATTCCCGCATTCCCAATAGCCATCAGCGCAAAAGGATTAGAAGGATCTTCATTTTCGGATTATTTTGAACAAGAACAGAGTCTGGCACGCCTCGATATGATGAACATTTGTTATGTAGCGCTCACACGTCCTGAAGAACAGCTCTATGTGCTCACAAAAAAGTACAAAGAAAATGGTCACAGTTTTGGCTCACTGCTGAAAAAATATTTGATGCATCGTGAGCTGTGGTCCGAAGAAAATGATGTGTATGAGTTTGGAAGCATTGCGGCTGTTACCACAAAAGAGAAGCACACCAGCAAAGGACAAACAGTGGTTCCGGAAAATATCCTGTCCTCCGATTGGGCCGCCAGGATGCTTATACGCCACGATTCGACCGTATTATGGGCCGATGATGAAACGGCCACAACCCGCGGCTGGGGTAACATCATTCATAAAATCCTGTCGGAGATCAAACAAGCCGAGGATGCCATTGGTGTTACCACCGGCATGCTTCTGGAAGGCATCATCAGCCAGGCCGATGCTGAAAAGATAACGAAATACATTGAACAGCTAATGGCCAACCCGCATTTTAAGAGCTTTTTCGAACCCGGACTACCGGTGCTCACCGAGGCAGAGATACTTACCCCGGGCAATAAGGTGTACCGTCCCGACAGGATCCTGTTTGAAAAAGACAAAAATGTGGTGGTGGACTTTAAAACCGGCGTCCAAAAAGACGATCACAAAACACAAATTGATAATTACGCGGCCATATTAACCGAGATCAACAACAAACCTACCGAAAAATTCCTGATCTATTTGCACGAAGAGCCTTTGATAATAAAGGTGGACTAAAAGAGCATGTTCATCAATTCAAATATCGAACACCGATCAACGAAGAATGATTTAAGAAGTTTCTTCTTCAAAAATCGATATTCTTCAATCGATATTCGTACATCATTAAATTCCTTTTAATATCGAACATTGATTAACGAATGATGATTTAAGAGTGGCATATCACTTCAAAAATCTAAAATCCCTGCTTGCCGTAGGCAATGCTAATCGAAATTCATATATCACTTAATCCCTTTTAAGATCGAACACCGATTAACGATTGATGATTCCAGTACTTCAAAAATCGAAACTCGTCAATCGAAATTCATACATCACTGAATTCCTTTTAATATCGAACATCGATCAACGGATGATGATTTACAAAGTGGCCCTTCACTTCAAAAATCTATCCGACCTGCTGCCCGCAGTGTCCACACAGTTTCATTAATTTCAATCGTCATTTACAAACAGGCAAGGCTAGATTACAGGCCTTTCTGATCAAGATATTGTTGCAAAAGTTTGGCCACGTATTTTCCAAACACATCAAACTCAATATTGATAACAGTTCCTTTTTTGAAATTATGAAAATTTGTTACCTGGTAAGTAAAAGGGATGATAGCTACCGAGAACTGCCCGGGCTGCGAATCAACCACGGTGAGACTCACGCCGTTCACAGAAATGGACCCTTTTTCCACTGTTATATTTTTCTTTGACGCATCGTAGTCGAACCAGAATTTCCAGCTCCCATCCATTTCTTCAACACGGTTGCATACTGCCGTCTGGTCAACATGCCCCTGCACGATATGTCCGTCGAAACGAGCTTCCATTCTCATGCTGCGCTCAAGGTTTACTTCGTAACCCGTCTGCCAGTGGCCAAGGTTGGTCTTATCCAGCGTTTCCTGTATGGCGGTAACCACATACTGTGATTTGTCGTAGTCCACGCTTACCACGGTCAGGCACACCCCGTCGTGGCACATGCTTTGGTCTATCTTAAGCTCTTTGGCAATAGGGGTTTCAATGGTAATATGAATATTGGTGCGGTCGCGTTCGATGCTGACGACTTTGCCGGTGGTTTCGACTATTCCTGTAAACATTGTTTTTGGTTTTTATTGTTTCCTGCAAAGGTAGCAAAAAAGAAGATTTCATATCAGGATGGGATAATTTGCCTATTTTTGAAACAAATATTTCGAAAATGAAATTTCTCTCATCACAATTTTATCTTATACTCACTGCTACCGTGATTTTGGTAGTGTTTCCGCTATCGTGCAAAACAACTTCCGGAAAAGAAAATAAACCGGCCGCTGTGGCAGTGAAATTTCTGAAACACCTCAGGGCTTTTGAATTCGACGAAGCCCGCAAACTTGGCACGGAAAGCACCGGAAAGATGCTCGATATGTTTTCGATGATGCTCGAACTAAGTAAAGAGAAAGGCAAAGACCCCTCAAAAGATAAAAAAGACGTGAATATTAATGTGGTAAAAACAGCCATTGATGGGAAAAATGCCGTCGTTACATACAAGGATGAAAATGGCAAGGAGCAGCAGCTTGATTTGGTAAAGGTAAAAGGCAAATGGCTTGTAAATATGAAAAAGGAAACGCCGGCCTTATCTCCTTCCGGCAAAAATTGATGTTTTAGCTCAATCCCTTGTTGAGTTTGCATGATAGGTATAATCTCTATTTGCCTTAGCTTAAAGTTTTGTATCAGAAAAAAATATTAAAACGCAAAGGAAATGCGGTTTGTGTTTAAGTGATATTATGATTGGACAAGGAATGAAATTCCGTGACAGCGGGGATTCGGAAACTTCTCACATTCAAGCATCAATTCCGTGCGCGATAATACGCTATTCTTTAACAAATTTAGCGGTTGCAGATCCTTTTGGAGTGGTAATTTTAAGAAGGTACGTACCTTGTGGTAAATTGCCAACGTCAATTTGATTACCGGTAATTTGCCTGTTGAGTAGCCGCCTCCCGCTTAAATCATATATAGAAACAGTGGTATGGTGAGTATCATTTTCTATAAACAAAAAATGGTTTGCCGGATTCGGATAAATATGAATACGATCGTTAGTAATAATAGAGGATATACCATATGAAATGTCGGTTGATTTAATAATCGCTTCATAATCACCAACAGCATAGCCAATAAATGCATTAGGAAAGCTGGCCGACCATAGATTATTAATATATTCACTATTATGAAGTTGAGAAATCCAATTTATGCCGCCATCTGTTGTTTTAAGAATTATACCCTGAGCACCTACAGCATAGCCGGTATTTTCATCAGGGAAACAGACAGCATGTAAATTCGATGTTGTATTCGTTGTCTGAAACGCCCAGTTAAAACCGCCATCTGTTGTTTTCATTATGGCTCCGTCTGTCCCAACAGCATAACCTGTATGGGCATCCGTAAAATATACTCCGGAAAAAGAGCTGACTGCTGTGATAGTCTGACCAGTCCATAATTCACCGCCATTAGTTGTTTTCAGGCTCACACCATAATCACCAACTGCAAAGCCTGTATCAGAATCCACAAAATATACCGAATATAAAACAAATTGCGTCCCGCTTGTCTGAAGTGTCCAGGTAGCACCGCCATCTTCAGTTTTCAGTATACGTCCTGTATGGCCGACAACGTATCCAATGCTCGAATTAACAAAATAGACAGAATATAAATTTGCTGCCGACAGGCATGGTTGGATTGACCAGTTCATCCCTCCATCTATCGTTTTCAGGATGATCGCCATGCCATCAAAACCCACTAAATTACCTACTGCATAACCAGTATCAGCGTCGATGAAATACACTGAATTTAAATCCGTCGTTGTTCCGCTTGTTTGAGTTGACCATGTTGCTCCTCCATCGGTTGTTTTAAGGATCACCCCATAATTACCCACCGTATAACCGGTGTCAGATACCGGGAAACAAACTGACCGTAAAAAAATATCTCGTTCTACCGTCTGTGAATTCCAGCTATTGCCGCCATCCGTTGTTTTTTTTATAATTCCATTGTTACCAACGGCATAACCGGTGCTTATGCCGGTGAAATATACAGCATATAAATCATAAGAGGTATTAGTTGTTTTCAACGTCCAGGTGTCACCCGCGTTGGTCGTTTTCAGTATTGTCCCTGCTTCTCCTGCCACATAACCTGTATCCGCATTGATAAAAAATACTGATAATAAATCTTCAGATAATTGCTGATATGTCCAGGTTATCCCGCCATCGCTTGTTTTTAAAAACATACGGCTATAGCCAACAGCATAGCCGGTATCCGCATCCGCGAAGCACACCGAATTAAGATTCACAGTAATGCCACTCGTTTGAGCGGCCCAGTTCAAGCCACCATTATTTGTTTTCAGGATTATGCCGTAAGTACCGACAGCATAGCCCGTATCAGTTGCCGGAAAATAAATTGACCTCAGGTCATTCGTTGTTCCGCTGGTCATAATTGTCCAAGTTGTACCTCCATTTGTTGTTTTCAGGATCTTTCCGCCACTGCCGGAGATATATCCTGTTGTATCATCTATGAAATAAGCCGAAAATAAATTATTAGATATTCCGCTTATCTGGGCGATCCAGCTATCACCCCCATCGGAAGTTTTTAAAATCCTTCCCGATTGACCGACAGCATAGCCGGTATCAGCGGCAGTAAAATAAACCGAATTTAAATCATCCGATATCCCACTCGTTAGAACTTTCCATACTCCGCCGCCATTAACTGTTTTTAATATAATACCCCCTAACCCCACAGAGTAGCCCGTATTGCTATCTACAAAAAACACGGACTGTAAAGGATCATTTTGAGGCACTGCCGGATTTAGCCGCGACCATGTGTTTTGCCCAAAAATAATGATAGTGCAAAACCAAACAAAACAAATAGTAACAAACAATTTTTTCATTTTTCATTAATTGAAAATACTTAATAATATTTTATAGCAAAAATATGTCAAAATAATAATCCAAGCAAAAAAAAACCGCATTTTAATTTGCACGTTAGCAAAGCGCACATAGATGCATTCCAAAATTCTGCGCTTCGACAAAATCACCATAAATGATGATGCGGCAGGGCAATGAGTTAGCAGGCTCTTTTTTGTTAACGATTGTATTTAAAAAAAAACCAAGGCTTTATACAATCAAAAATTGCAATACCTTAGCCGCCTGAAATCAGCAAATGCAATTCAGAGGACAAATAGCAGAGAACTAATTGTATTTCAAATTATAAAACATATGGGTAACGATCTTCAGTCTAAAGAAAGAAAAACCATGTGGGTAGTTTTGCTGACAGCGGTTACAATGATTTTCGAGATAACCTTTGGCCTTATCACAAAATCAATGGCGTTGCTGGCTGATGGTATTCACATGGGGTCGCATGTGCTGGCCATTGGCTTAAGCCTTGGAGCTTATATTGCAGTCAGGCGGCTTGAAAAGAAAGACACTTTTACGGGTAATTCAAAAAAAATACTTTCACTTTCAGGTTATAGCAGCGGATTAATGCTGCTGATCTTTGCGATATTTATCCTGGTGGAGGCACTGAAGCGTTTTTTTAACCCCGTAGAAATCCAGTTTAAAGAGGCCATTATTGTGGCAATAGCAGGCTTATTCATCAATTTGATCAGTGCCCTTATTCTGCACCACGACCATACGCATTCCGATCACAACATCAAAGCCGCCTACTTTCACGTGCTGGCTGATGCCCTCACCAGCATAATAGCCATAATTGCGTTATTCGGAGCCATGCTATGGCAAATTTACTGGCTGGACGCCGCAGGCGCTTTCATCGGTTCCTTTGTAATTATCAAATGGTCAGCAGGACTACTAAAAGAGTCGGGGAAAGTTTTGCTGGATATCCATGCTGAAAACGATAACGCTGACAACAACAATTAATGAGTAAGTCTCGCATTATTCACGCTTTTTCAGAATGTGGTTTTTCTTGATCATTGCAGGTGCTTTTAGTGCTATTGTTCGGAAATAGCAACGTGCTGCCAGTCAAAACCGCGGGCGGTGAAAATCAGCAAAGGCATGATTTTTTCCGTCCTGCTGAGAGCGCTCGCAAGCATACATAACTTTAATTATTAACAATTTCTTGATTTTTCTCCCTCAATTTCGTATCTTCGCAATAACAATACAACCCCATAAAAATATATATAATGAAAAAATTACTTATACCATTTTTATTGCTGACAGGTTTTTGTGTTTTGTTTGGCAATCACCGGACCACGGCCCAAAATAGCTGGAACACTGCGGCTGTTTTCAACGGCAGTTGTTATCACAAAGAAATGGTCACTGCGCTCAACAGCACTTCGGGAGAGATGACAGTGGAGTTTTGGATTAAACTGGCAAATTACGCCTCGAATTATGCAATCATTGGAAAGGACCAATTCAGAATAATGACGGGGGCGAAAAAAATCCGCATCCAGGTGGATGGATCTACCCTCCTCTATTCAAACGCCGAGTTGGATACAGGCAGGTGGACACATGTTGCTGTTACGTTTAGCAATACCAACAACCAAATCAAGGTGTATTTAAACGGAAGTCTGGATAATACTTTATCGACTTTTACCGGCGCTTTCACTGCTACTTCCGACACGCTGTTTGTTGGTGCTAACGTCTATGTAGATACCCTGCAAGGTGAGCTGGACGAAGTCAGAATATGGAAAACGGTTCGTTCGGCCAGCGAAATTCAACAATACTACAAAATACATCTGGGCTGGTATGGATTAACCTATTATGATAACAACCTGGTTTATTGTCAGACCTATGATTTTGACGTGTACAGCCCCGGATTTTATTTACCGCATGGAGGCTCTGTCGGAACTTTTCAAAGCGATATTCTCGGCACCCGACCCTCCAAAACCGTCTTGCATAACAACAGCATGTATTTCACAGGAAGTTCTTATCTGGAGGCTTCTTCGGCCAACGATCCCGACATCTCTTTAACAGGGCCAATGACCGTGGAAGCATGGATTTACCCATTGACCACAGGCGCCGCGCAGACCATTGTTGATTTGACCCAGGGCGGCGGCGGTTATAAATTAACAATGAATGCCGCAGGAAAAATCGCCTGGATTATGGGAGGCAATATCGGTACCAGCGTCCTGGCGCTGACACCCGGCAGATGGTATCATATCGCTGTGATATGCGGCACGCCATCCAGCGGATCGCAAACTGCCTACATCTATATAAACGGAATTATGGATGCCGGCTATAACTACAACCAGTTAACGCTGAATACAGGAAAACTCAGAATTGGCACAAGCAGCAGCGGTACGGATTACTTTAACGGTTTTATCGATGAAGTACGCATCTCAAACTATTCAAAGACGCAAGTTGAGATACAGCGTTATCTGCACACACCCGTTTTGTATAATAATAAACCGGTGGCCCCTCAAATTACGGTTGCCTATAACTTTGATGGCGCTTTATATTCAGGCACCAGAGATGGTTGTTTACTAAAGAATTTTAGCTGTCGTTTTACTTATTCCACCGACACATATTCACCTATGTTTCACACGGGCAATTCACACGAATCGCTGCTCGACAGTTTGATGATGACACATCCCTTTGCGCCCATTCCATCTACGGGAACGGCTGGTTACACCTACGACACCCTGCTTGTCAACCAGTCAGTGCCAATCAATCAGAGTGTCATGAAGGTATTTATATCGCTCAATCATGAATCTTTCAGTGACCTTAAAATCGAGCTGATTTCGCCCGATAACGATTCCGTTGTCCTGGTTAATCAGGTTGCCCTGCCTACCAAAGGCATCACTTGCTTGTTTAAGGAAATTCCTGATCAAATTTTGAACACCACATTTGTCGATAACGCCCCTGTAGCAGGCACTGATGACGACTTTACAATTTTTCATGGCAAAAACAGCCAGGGTAACTGGCGGCTCAAAATCACCGACCTGGCCAACGGCAATACGGGTGTGCTAAACAGTTGGGGCATTTTATTCAACGAAGGAGCTTATTTTGTAAACGAACAGGACAACAAATTCAATCCTGTAATTTATCCCAATCCTTCTGATGGAAAATTCTATATTGAAATGAACACCTCCGAAACCACAGATCACAATATTGAAATTTTTGACATTCTTGGTAAAAAAGTGTTTCAGGAACAATTTACCGGCAATAAAACAGCAATGGACCTGTCGGAGCAACCCGGAGGCGTTTATATGTGCAGGATTTTTTCCGGGAATAAGTCACATATTCAAAAAATAATTATAAAATAAGTCAGTAGGCACAAACAAGAGAAACGCCGGGCAATTTCATTGATTTTTGTTATGCTCCCGGTAAATTTCTTCGGCAGTATTGCCTTGTCTCATCAATTTGCGGAACTCCCATGGAGCGATTGGATTTTTGTCAGCCCACAGTCCCTTACCGGCTTTGCGGGCGTCCTGTTCCAGTGCCGCCAGGCCTTCGTCTTTGCTATATTTTTTAAAATGCCAGGCATACCCTGCCTTAATCATTTCATGGCTTAACTCCAATGTATCATCCACAATGGTGAATCCCAGCACCCTGCGATGGCCGTCGATGCCGGTAACCAGCACTTTGACGTTTTTGCCGAAGCACAGGTCCGACAAATATTTTTTGGCCACTTTGTTGAATGCCATACCTTTTTCGGGGGCATCAATACCTTCCATGCGCACTCTCAGGGTAGTATCGCCCGGTACCAGCACATCATAAGTATCGCCGTCAATCACGGCCACTACCTTGCCGGCAATGGTATCGCCAATAGCAGGTGGCTGTTTTTTTATAGTATCATTTCCGGCCGATGAAATAACATTTTCCTCACTATTTCCTGAACTTCCAAAGCCGCAAGACGAAATCAGAAAAGCTATCACAAAAAACAAAAAATGAACCAGAATTTTTTTCGCAGGTATAGTATTTTTTAGTATCACTTTTTTCATGCAATGTGCCTCCTATAGTTTTTTTGTCATGTGATCGTTCAAACTTCCGGTCAGAGCTACCACCACGTCCCTGATTTTATTTTTTATTTCATTCCAGGCCTGATTTTTGCGTACGCTACCCCACTGATAGGGGCCCATACCGGCCGGACACTCGCTGGCGTAGGTAATCAATCCGTAACTGCTGTATATATCCCTGCCTTCCTGAAAAAAACCGGAAAATTCATAATGATAACTGCCCTCTTCAACGAAAATCTGAAAGACAAAATGGATGGTGCCTCTGCTGAAATTCAGATCATAATTTATCTCAGCCGCGCTGGAAATCCTTGCGCTGTCTTTGTTAACCCGAAAAGCAGCCTCCTTGCCGGCTATGGGCAGGTAGGTGTTCACCCATAACAAGGCAGCATCAAACAAGGCATTTTTTGTACGCAGACTGTCGCAGGCAACCGTGGCGGTGAATCGGATACCGTATTTGGAGGAATCAACCACCGGCATGGGATAAAAATAAATACTATCCACCAGAACTCGTTGAATCTGAAATTTTTGCACTTTACTGTCAGACGCCTCCTGATACTCAATTATGCTATCATTTACTGTGAGTAATGTGCAGGAAATCTTGCTGCTGTTTTTCAAAAAGATAGTATCCCAATTCTGGCTTATGCCGATATTACCCAATAGAAAGAGGCTTGTGAGGACCAATAAAGTTTTCAATCGGCAGGATATATAAAATATCTTCAAAAGTACACAAATATTCATTCAGAAAAAAACCCGTACTGAATGTATAGCGAATCCGCACTCCTGTTCACGCCGACACGGTTTTTCTGCAATAAATTACAAATTTCCAAGTTGCTACTTCCCGCTAAATTCAAAGATTTTGAAAAATTCTTTGAACATAGTTGAATTTTTTAGACCTGCTTTCTATCAAAGAAAGGGTTTTTCGAGGTAGCCGAGAGGGGGATGCCATAAACAACCGCTACTTCGCCGCCTAGCAGTCCAAGCTCTTTTACAGCCATACCTATGGTGTACATGACGCGGTTGTCCACACGATGGTTGGCGGCCACACTCACCGCCGAGCCGATGGCTATGCCCAAATCACCGGTATTGAACACGCAGGGTGTCTGAGGATGTTTCTTTTTTTCGTCACAATCGGTAAAACCGCACAAACCACAATAAGGCAGTCCCATGGTACTTATTCTCGTTGCTGCCAGAAGTATGCAGGAAGCGTGTAGGATATTTTCCGCATCACGCAGAAAAAAAGCTGCATTGATCCGCTGGCCAATCTCTATCATTTTTTCGGCTATTTCCTGAATATCCTCCTTTTCGGCGATAGCCAGTATCAGGTTATCTACGCCCCTTGCTTTGGGGGCCGTACGGGCAGCAACTATCATTTTTTCGGCTATACGCCTGACGGC
>JAGNBV010000194.1 GCA_018004645.1 Bacteroidales bacterium | reverse complement strand
GATATTTTTGAATTGTTGCCTTTGCATATTCCTCTTTTGGTAACAAAGTTGAAAATGCCACCGGCGCCGTTTTTATCGCCGGGGTACCAGTTTTGAACGGTGGAGTACTTCACTTCGGCATCTTCCATGGCAATAATTTCCACGACCGCGGCATGCAGTTGGTTTTCATCGCGGCGGGGAGCGGTGCACCCTTCCATATAACTTACGTAAGCCCCTTCGTCGGCAATGAGCAGGGTGCGTTCAAACTGCCCGGTATTGGCGGCATTGATGCGGAAATAGGTGGACAGTTCAATGGGGCAGCGCGTACCCTTGGGAATATAACAAAATGAGCCATCGGTAAAAACAGCCGAATTGAGCGCGGCAAAATAATTGTCACCTGTTGGCACCACAGAGCCCAGATGTTTTTTTACCAATTCCGGGTGGTTCTGGATAGCTTCACTTATGGAACAAAAAATGATGCCTTTTTCTTCCAGAGTCTTCTGAAAGGTGGTCTTTACCGAAACGCTGTCGATAACGGCATCCACGGCCACACCTGAAAGAATCTTCTGCTCATTGAGGGGAATGCCGAGTTTGTCGAAAGTCTTCAGCAATTCGGGATCCACTTCATCCATGCTGCCTGCCTTTTTGGTTTTTTTTGGTGCAGCATAGTAGATAATATCCTGGTAATTGATTGGCGGTATGTTGAGATGTGCCCAGTTGGGCTGCTTCATGGTGAGCCATTTTTTGTAAGCTTTAAGCCTGAACTCGAGCATAAATTCAGGTTCATTTTTCTTTTTCGAAATAAAACGGATGATGTCTTCGTTCAGGCCTTTTGGCGCCGCATCCATCTCCACATCCGTGTAAAAGCCGTATTTATATTCGTTTTGGGTAAGATCGTCCAGCAGATTATTATTTTCCATAGTACAAATTTTTATTCAGTCTAAATAATAATACAAAAGTAATAAATAAAAATTGAACAAAGAATTTTATTTTCTGACAATTTCAGCGCCGAGTTTTCTGAGTCTTTCATCAATACGCTGGTAGCCGCGGTCGATCTGTTCTACGTTATAGATAGTGCTTTTTCCCTGGGCGGAGAGTGCTGCAATAAGCAGGGCCACTCCGGCGCGTATATCCGGTGATGACATGGATATACCACGAAGGGGGTGTTCGCGGTTCAGTCCGATTACCGTGGCCCGGTGGGGGTCGCAAAGGATAATCTTGGCGCCCATATCTATCAGTTTGTCTACAAAGAACAGGCGGCTTTCAAACATCTTCTGGTGTATGAGCACGCTGCCTTTGGCCTGTGTGGCAACAACCAGGGCGACACTGATAAGGTCGGGGGTGAAACCCGGCCAGGTGGCGTCGGCAATAGTCAGGATAGAGCCGTCGAGGTAATTTTCTATTTCATAGGATTCCTGGGCAGGGATATAGATATCATCATTACGGCGTTCGAGTTTTATTCCCAGTCTTTTGAAAACGTCGGGTATCATGCCCAAATGGTCGTAACCGGCATTTTTGATGGTAATCTCTGATTTTGTCATGGTGGCCAGGCCGATAAAGCTGCCTATTTCGATCATATCGGGCAACAGCCGGTGTTCGCATCCATGGAGTTCGGAAACTCCTTCAATAGTGAGGTAGTTGGACCGTACGCCGCTGATGCAGGCGCCCATATTGTTGAGCATATTGCACAATTGAACAATGTAAGGTTCACAGGCGGCATTGAAAATGGTGGTTTTTCCTTCGGCCAGCACAGCAGCCATGATAATGTTGGCTGTACCGGTTACAGAAGCTTCGTCGAGGAGCATATAATTGCCTTTCAGGCGGTCGGCATAAATCTTAAAAATATTATTGCCGTAGTTGTATTCAAACTGTGCCCCAAGTTTTTGGAACCCCAGGATATGTGTGTCCACCCTGCGTCTGCCGATTTTGTCGCCACCGGGTTTGGGCAGATAAGCATTGCCGAAACGTGTCAGCAGCGGCCCTATCAGCATCACCGAACCCCGCAGGCTGGATGATTGCCTGATGAATTTTTCGGATGAAATATAATCGAGGTCAATTTTGTCAGCTTTGAACGTATAGGTATCCGGTGCGATTTTTTCTACTTCCACGCCCAGGTCTGCCAGCAGGCCTATGAGTCTGTTGACATCCACAATATCGGGGATGTTGCTGATGGTAACTTTTTCAGGAGTCAGCAGCACGGCGCTGATAACCTGTAAAGCTTCATTTTTTGCGCCCTGCGGTACAATTTCACCGTTCAGGGATTTTCCTCCTATAACTTCAAATGTATTCATGTGATTTTATTTTTTAAAACCATTAGTGTTCAGGATACAAATTTATTGTTATCGACGGCTGATGATTATTGCTGTTGTTGTTGCTGTTGTTTTTTCTTCTTCCAGTTTTTGTCGCGGTATTTGTTATTCTTGTTGTCGGACGGACTGCCGGAGGTTTTTTTGCGGGTGTTTACGGCAATCAGGTCGCGTGTATTTTCAAGTTTGAAGTTTTCGTTCAGTTTCAGCTTGCCTTCAGAGAGAACAGCAAGGTGTTCCAGGATAACCTCGTCAGAAACGGAGTCGCGGTTCCAGCTGATGTAAAGTTTTTTCAGGTGGTTGGCGATATAACGCACCAGGTGGCTTTTTTCTTCGCCTTCTTCCAGTTCGATGGCACGGCTAATCATGTTTTCGATGTTTTTCCCGTATTGCCGGTATTTGATGAATTTGTTCGGGTAAGAGCACTTAAACAGTTCTTTTTCTTTTGTTTCAGGGTCCGGTTTGGGAAAAGGTGCGTCAACATCCAGTTTGTAATCCGACATCATAAAAAGATGATCCCACATTTTTTGTTTGAATTCGGCAGTGTCTTGTTTTTGGTTGCCACAAAGCGTAGCCATGATAGCCACGATTGTACGTGCAGCTTTGTTGCGTTCTTCCCTGTCTTCAAGAGTCAAGGTGTATTCAATCATTTTCTGGACATTTCTGCCATATTCGGTGATATTCAGCAAAGGCCTGCCGGTATTATATTCCATTTCCATTCTGTGAGTTTAAATATAAAATTAGTTTATTTTTCAGCAAAGATAAGAAAATTTTCAGAGAGTCAAGGCTTTGAGAAAGGCTTGCGGCGCATCTGCATATAGTCATATGCAAACCTGCTGTGTTTTCAACAACTAACGTTTCCTCAAGGCCTTTTTCCCAAGGGCTTAATTTTTTGTTTTCAAAAGTTTTTCAACGGCCAACACGATTTTTTCATTTGTTGCAGGAATAGCCAGGTCCGGATCTAATTCATGATTACGAACTGCAGCCACTGCGTAACGCAGGGCCATCCATACCGAGAATGCCAGCATAAAAGGAGGCTCGCCCACGGCTTTGCTTTTTCGTATGGTGTTATTATTAGCGGCGTTTTCAAGCAGTTGTATGTTGAATATCTCCGGGATATCCTGCGCA
>JAGNBV010000193.1 GCA_018004645.1 Bacteroidales bacterium | reverse complement strand
CCACCCAGAATACGCTCTGCGACTCGGCATCGTTCACAGGAACACCATTCATGGTAACATTGATCCGGCTTATGTCGGTGCCCCGGATACGCATGCTGGTATAGCCTATTCCATTGCCCGCGTCAGACGACACCACTACTGAAGGTGTGGAGCTCAGCAGGTAAGGAATATCCTGTCCGAAATTTACACTGCTGATTTCCTGTTTGTCCACGTTGGTAAAGGTGGAAGGTTCATTTTCTGCGGCCCTGGTGGCGCTGATGATGACCTCATCCTGCAGGATGGTTCGTTTTTCCAGGTCTATTGTCAGAGAAAGGTCTTTGTCCAGCTCTATTTCTTTGGTGAAATCGGAGTACCCCACATAAGTAACCTTTAGCGTGTACGAACCTTGTTTAATGTTTTTAAGGATAAATTCTCCCGATGGGTTGCTGACCGTACCGAGATATTGTCCTACGATGCCTACAGATGCTCCGCTCAAGGCCTGCCCGGAGTTTTTTTCGCGGACCGTACCGGTGATGTTGTACTGTGCCCACCCTTGAGCAGAGATAGTGAAAAGCAGCAACATGCTCCAGAAAACTTTTTTCATGATTTGTTATTTTTCGTTAAACCCAGGATGGTTTAAGAGGCGACAGCCATCCGTTTATTTAACCCTTACTCCCTACGCCGGCATTACCCGGATCAGGTTCAGAGGGTGTGATCTCAGCCCGTTGGTTTAGGGCACCCCTTTTTTGTACTGGCAAAAATACAATAAAAATCAAACCCGAATCATTTTACTTGCATAAAATCGTAAATTTGTCATGATACTAAAACCGGTGGCGAAACCTTATTTTAATGGTAAAATACTCTTATGAAAATACTTATCATCAACGGACCTAACCTTAATCTTCTCGGAATACGGGAAAAGGAAATCTATGGTGCTAAAAATTTTACCGGATTTTTTGATGAATTATGTGCACGATTTAAAAATGTGGAGCTGGAATACTTTCAAAGCAACATTGAAGGTGAGATTATTGACAAAATTCAGCAGGCCGGTTTTGCTTGCGATGGTATAGTATTGAATGCCGGTGGCTACACCCATACTTCCGTCGCTATTGCCGATGCCATTGCGGCCATACCTGCTCCTGTGGTGGAGGTGCATATTTCCAATATTTTTGCCCGGGAAGAATTTCGGAAAACTTCGCTGACAGCCGGTGTCTGTAAAGGACTGATTGCCGGCTTTGGCCTGGATTCTTACCGCCTGGCCATTGAATCTTTCTTTCAGTGAAACATCGCTGCTCCATGCAAAAAGACCTGATAAAAAATAACCTTCTTTTGCACCTGGTGGTCATTATTCTGGGATTTACCGCCATATTAGGTAAACTTATCCATTTACCCGCTGCCGACCTGGTGTGGTTTCGTATGCTGATAGCGTTTACGGCTTTGATTGTTTTTATTTTGATTTTTAAAAAGCCTCAGGTCTTGCCTATAAAAAACATAATGAAACTGGCTGTGATAGGCGTGGTCATTGCGGCACACTGGATATGTTTTTTTCAGGCGATAAAAGTTTCTAATGTTTCTGTTACTTTGGGCTGCCTGTCGGTTACCACGCTGTTTACCAGTTTTTTGGAGCCGGCGATAAACCGCAAAAAAATTTCTTTACTTGAGGTTATCATCGGGCTAATCATTATCCTCGGCATTTATATAATTTTCAGGTTTGAGACCAGGTATGTGGAAGGAATTATTTTTACTATTATTTGCGCTTTTCTGGCCAGTCTTTTCAGTGTGCTGAACAAAAAAATAGCGCTTCATTACCAGCCCGAAATAGCCACCTTTTATGAAATGCTCAGCGGTTTTGTGGTGGTAACTATTTACCTGTTGATATCAAAAGGCAGCTTCTCTTTTGTTCTGATGCCGACCTCTAGCGATTTTATTTACTTACTGATACTGGGAATAGTTTGCACGGCTTTTGCTTTTTCTGCTACCGTTAAAATCATGCAGAAACTCTCCGCCTACCAGGTGGTTCTGGCAATCAACCTGGAGCCGGTATATGGCATTATTGCCGCATATTTTATTTTCGGCGAATCGGAGCAAATGACCATTGAGTTTTACATAGGTGCGGCCATAATTATTTTGTCGGTAGTGCTCTACACATTTATTAAAAACAGAAACAAACAACAACCGGAATCATTTGCGTAACACTGGCAGAGAGTCTGACGGACTGGCCCGGTTTTGTTAAGTCCTATCTGGTATCTACCTTTTAATACAGAGCAATAAATTCATAGCCATTGCCAGTCCATCCCATATACTTTATAAAATCAGCAAAACTGATAATCAGCGAGGCGGTATTGTCGTTGGGATGAAAGCTGATTTTTGTTGCTTTTTGCAAATTCGTATCAATAAATACATGAACATGATTGTCTGTATCGTGTATCAGTCCGAAAGCCGAAACAGAACCTGGTTTTAGGCCAAGATACCGTTGCATACGCTGTTCCGATGCAAAAGTGAGTTTGCCTTGTTTCAACATTTTTTCAATATCATGGATAGCCAGATTTTTGTCGCAATCGAAAATCACCAGGTAATGACGGTTGCCTTTGTGATTGCGGAAAAACAGGTTTTTACAATGCTGCGCATCGTGGCCTTGCCAGTATTGTTTCGCTATTTCAATGGTAGGAGCGGGGGGATGTTCGAGGTATTCGAAGGGGATATTTAGTGTTTTCAAGGTTTCGTAAACCGCAGGATCACCGTTCATAAAGAATTTTTTTTCGCAAAAATAGTCAACCTGGTTTTCATTTACCACAATAAAACAATTTTGCAGGAGCTCAGTCAAATAAAATCCTTAATTTTGTTTTGATTTCTTTGTAATCCCTACTGTTATGAAAAAACTTTCATTCGTAATTTTTATCATGGTCCTGACTTTTTCTGCCTACACCCAAAATACCACATTTGATACTATTTCTATCGAAAGAAGGTTTTTAAGTGCCAACCTGGATTATCAGGGAAAAAACCTCTCGTTGATGAAACTCGAAGACCTATGCAAACCTTATGCTGATGCCAATGATGAACTGTTGCAGGCCAAGCGTAACAATAACCCTGCCTTGATTATGACTCTCGTAGGAGGAGTGCTTATCGGTTATTCGGGCATCAAGTGGCTGTCGGACGGCGATTTGCCCTGGTATTATGCAGCCGGCGGCGTTGTGTTGATAGGCTGCACTATTCCCTTATATTTAGGTTCGCGAAATCACAGCATTAATGCTGCGCGGATATATAACTACGAAATGAGGCACAAACAGCCTATTACACCCTGAAGCTTTATTTAGTTCGTTTTAATAAATAGTTTCGCGGTGTTAAGCATGCCGGAATTTGTTCTGCATACATACATGCCCGAGGGAAGATGTTTCACATCATTAGTCACTATTTACTGCTTATTGGTTAAGGAAAGAATGCATCCTTGATGT
>JAGNBV010000192.1 GCA_018004645.1 Bacteroidales bacterium | reverse complement strand
GCAATACGGTTAGCAATAATCACACAAATGGTCAGGGTATCATGCCCGAGAATTTTTCCCAGGCCATACAGGGCCGATGTTTCCATCTCGAAATTGGTAATCCTGTTTTTGTTGAATGCAAAACCCGTCAGCCGTTCGTTGAGGTCGGGAATGGCCAGTTCACCCCGGAGTTCTCTTCCCTGCGGGCCAAAGAATCCTGGTGCAGTGGCAGTAACACCCTGTATCATATCAAAGGCTACTTTGTTGAGCAGATCACCCGAAGCTTTTACGATGTATGGTTTTGCAAGAAATTCCGGCCAGTTGGTTTGTCTGATAAATTCATCATTCATCTCTTTATCGACTATTTCCGATGTTTTTTTATAAAAATTCAACACCCCGTCGATACCCAATCCATAGGCAGAGGCCACAAATGAATCCACGGGAATATCTCCCTGCATGGCACCGGAAGTTCCCAGGCGGATGATATTCAACTTTCGGTGTCCGGATTTGGGTGTTCGTTGATTCAGATCGATATTGGCAAGGGCGTCAAGCTCGTTCACCACGATATCAATATTGTCGGGGCCCATACCCGTAGACATTGCAGTGATTCGCATATTATTCAAATATCCGGTATGCGTAACCAGTTCCCTGTTTTGAACTTTTACATCTATGCTGTCGAAATGTTTCGAAACCGCAGGTACTCTGCCCGGGTCGCCCACCACAATAATGTTACCGGCAATTTCGTCAGGGTGCAGATTCAGGTGATAAATCTTTTTTTCAGCAGTTAAAATCAATTCAGATTCTTCAAAATATGTTTTCATAAAATAAAATTTAAATCTATCTTTGCGGCCGCTTAACAACAATTTTAAAAATTAATTATTTTTGCCCGGTTAATAAAAATCATTTTTGTTTTAGCGGGTTTTTATTACTATTTTTACAAACTGCACAAAATTATAAATATTTATGGAAAATTACAGAAACATTTTAGTTCCTTATGATTTCAACGAGCAGGCCGAAATAGCCCTCAGCCAGTCCTACAATCTTGCACGTATGTTAAAACTTGACATCATGTTACTTTACGTACATGAAGAAACCAAGATGTTAGGAAAACTTTTTTCGGCTGATCAGTCGGACGACATGGTTAAAAAAATTGAGGCCGAACTTGCCGCCTTTGCTGAACAAAAATCAAAAGAAACCGGCCTGACAATTAACCACATGGTGGCCCGTGGCAAAGTTTATGCAAAAATCACTGAAGTAGCGGAAATGGTACAGGCCCAATTTATAATTTTGGGAAAAGAAAGCAGTATTAATACCATTGAACCCACTGTAGGCGCCAATACCTCCAGGGTAATCCGTAACGCCAAATGTCCGGTAATTACTATCAGCGCCGATATGCATTACAACGGATGCCGCAGTATTTTGCTACCCATCGATTTGACACAGGAAAGCCGCCAGAAAGTTAAATGGGCAATAGAACTCGCCAAGATGTTTAACTCTACCGTGAAAGTTCTCACCATTTTATGGTCGGTAAACCACAAAGAGATAAAAAACCAGCTTTTGACAAAAATGGCCCAGGTGCAGAAGTTTATTCAGGAACGCAATATAAATTGCACGGCCGAGATGATTGAAGCTGACAGCGAATCGGATATGGTGCCATCGCTGCTTGTATATGCCAAACAACAGGGCGATATTGACCTTATCCTCATCATGACACAGCAAGAAACAGGACTGATACCCTTCTTTGTCAACTCCCATGCTTCGGACATCATCCGCAGGTCGGATTTTCCGGTCATGTCAATAGTTCCCAAGGACATGGGTGAAACGCTATCCTTTAAATGACAGCATCTGTTATCAGTATAGGCGACGAACTTCTGATAGGACAAACTGTCAATACGAATGCTTCTTTTATTGCTGCTGAACTGAACCTGGCGGGTATTCAGGTAAGAAGCATTCTGACCATCGCCGACGACAAAGACGATATCAGAAATGCGTTGCAACAGGCTTCGCGGCAGTCGGGTATCGTTATCATCACAGGCGGCCTGGGGCCAACCAACGATGACATTACAAAAAACACTCTTTGCGAATATTTTGGGTCAACACTGATTTTACACAAGCCCTCACTGGAAAATATCCGCAAATTGTTTTATCAGCGCGGTATGAAAATTACCACCGTCAATCGCAACCAAGCTATGGTACCCCATAACTGCACGGTAATAAAAAACACGTTGGGTACCGCACCGGGCATGTGGTTTCGGAAAGACAACGTACACTACTTTTCGTTGCCCGGCGTACCTTTTGAAATGAAAGCCCTGATTACCGGCGGTGTAATCCCTTTGCTGGCCAAACTCAATATTTCATCACCTATCATCCATAAGACCATCCTCACCATAGGCATTGGCGAATCGGCTCTGGCCGAACTTATCAGCGGGTGGGAAAACAAGCTTCCCGACCATATCAAATTAGCCTATCTGCCCGAACCGGGTATTGTAAAACTCAGGCTGTCGTGCTACCAGACCGGGTCTGGTGAAACGAAAAAAACTTTTGAGGCGGAAGTAAAAAAATTAAAAAAGCTAATCCCCGGGCTTATCTATGGATATGAGGACGACACCCTGGCAGGAGTAACAGGCAAAATGCTGCTGAAAAAACAAGCCAGTATTGCCACCGCCGAAAGTTGCACAGGCGGACTCATAGCACACCTGATTACTGCAGTGCCCGGGGCGTCAGAATATTATAAGGGATCGGTTATCGCTTACGATAATGATATAAAATCAAAAGTGCTCGGGGTAAACAAAAAACTTATTGAGAAATATGGAGCTGTGAGTGAAGAGGTGGTTATTGCCATGGCACAAAACGTAAAAAAAATTATGGCAACAGATTACGCCCTCGCGGTTTCGGGTATTGCCGGGCCGGCAGGCGGCACTGCCGAAAAACCGGTAGGAACAGTTTGGGTAGCCTGTGCCACCCCCGAAAAAACCCTTACCCAAAAACTTTCGCTCGGCAACAACCGCGAGCGCAATATTAAACGGGCCAGCCTTGCCGCCCTTAACCTGCTGAGAAAACAACTCTGACCCTGTCGGAAAAAAATTTTCTTATCTTTGACCAAAGAAATAATTCAATAAAAAGTATTTTGTCATGTCGCTGGAAAAATTCACCGGGCATCTGCAAAACGAATATGCTTTTTCAGGTAAAAGTATTATCCTTGGCGGAGCCATGTATGAAAAAAAATCTGTCCCCGGGCTGCTGATAAGGCTGCCGCTGGCCACCGTCAACCGGCATGGCCTTATTGCCGGAGCTACCGGTACCGGAAAAACCAAATCCATACAACGCATCACCGAATCTCTTTCAGAACAGGGCGTCAACGTGTTGCTGATGGATATCAAGGGCGATATCAGCGGGATTTCAAAAGCAGGTGCAGAAAACCCCAAAATCAAAGAACGGATGGACATGATAGGCCTGCC